>JBCBZW010000010.1 GCA_039815145.1 Pseudomonadota bacterium | reverse complement strand
GGGCATACGAGCTCGTTGGGACTCATCAGCACGGGCGTATCCACCTCGCGATCCGCAAGGCGCAGTTGGCCCGGTCGGTAGGCGCGGACCAGGTGTACGCCTGCCTCCGTATGCAGGGTCAGTTTCACGCGATCTCCTCGACACTCGCGGTGCAGCGGTGCATGGTACCGCCCCTCGGCCTCGCTTGCCTCGAACCCCCTGCGACGACGAAGCCATGACACGCGCTACGCCCTCGACCATCGATCTCGTCCTCAACGCCGACTGGCTGGCGCGCCTGCGCGCGAGCGCGGTGGGTGGGGAGAGTACTTACCTAGGGAAATTGCTCGCTCGCGGGCAGTCCGAGGCGCTGCCTGAGCAGGCGGCGCTCGACTGGCGCGGGCTGCTCGAGGTGCTGTGGGGCAAGCCGCTGGAGGGTTGGGCCGGCGCCGCTTTCGCGTTGGCGGCGGAAGCCTCGCCCGAGGCCGCGGTCGCCCTCGATGAGCCGGCGCGGTGGTGGCGGGCGGATCCGGTCCATCTGATGGCCGCGATCGACCACGTGCGCCTCGCCGCCGCGGGAGCCTCGCTGGGGTTGCGCGAGGAGGATGCCGATTCGCTGGTGAGCGCTCTGCGCGAGCATCTGGGCGGCGCGCAGCTCGAACTCGTGGCGCCAAGTACCACCCGATGGTATTTGCGCGCTGATCGACGATGGGAGGCGAGGGCCGTGGCCACCGCCTTCGCCGCTGGCCGTGATCTGCGCGGCCTCCTGGCGACGGGTCCCGACGCCACAGCGCTGCTGAGTCTGGCGACCGAATGCCAGATGCTGCTCTCGCAAACGCCTACCAACGCGGCGCGGGAGGCACGTGGGGTTCCGACGGTCAACGCGCTCTGGTTCTGGGGTGGCGGCGAGGAACTGGCACCAGAACCTGCGTGGCGCGATGGCCTGCCTCGCCTGGTCAGCGCCGACCGGGAGCTGTTGGGCGCTTGGCACTGCGCACTCGGTGGCGAGTTGCTTCGCGAGCCGCGCTCGCCGGCGACACGCCGTCAGGCGGCGCTCGATGCACTCGGCGGCCGCGGCGATGCGCTGGTCGTGCTGGACGCCGCCTACCTGGAGCTCAGCGAGGCGCCGTCGGCAAGTCGAGCATGGTTGGAGGCGTTGATTGCGAGTGTCGTTGCGCGCCGCGGTAGGCGAGTTCGCCTGGTGGCGGGTACGACTCTGTGGGAGCTGCCCACGGGCCTTCGAGCGCGTCCCTGGTGGCCGGCGGGAGGGCAAGCCGTGAATCTCGCCGATCTCCTCGATGGCAGCAGCCGAGGCGATGCTCACCCGTGGTATTCTCGCGGGCTTCGCCAATCGCCCCCGTCATAGGAGACCCGCGTTCGATGGAAGACGTCAGCCAGCTGCGCGCCACCATTGCCGACCTCAGCTCTCGTAGCGAGCAACTCCGGGGGTATCTTTGACTACGCTGGTAAGGCCGATCAGCTAGAGCAGGTGCTCGGGGAACTCGAAGACCCCGAGGTCTGGAACAACCCCGAACGTGCCCAGGAGTTGGGGCGCGAGCGCGCCCGCCTGGAAGAGATCGTGCAGGGCCTGGACACCATTCGCCAGTCCCTGGAAGACGTCGCGGAGCTGCTCGATCTCGCCGTCGAGGAGAACGAGGAGAGCGCCCTCGAGGACGTTCGCGCCGAGCTCGCGAAGGTCGAGTCGCGGGTGGGGTCCCTGGAGTTTCAGCGCATGTTCTCCGGCGAGGCCGACGCCAGCAACGCCTTCGTCGACATCACCGCCGGCGCGGGCGGCACGGAGGCCCAGGATTGGGCCGGCATGCTTCAGCGCATGTACCTGCGCTGGTGCGAGGCGCACGGCTTCTCCGTCGAGATCATCGAGGAATCCGAAGGCGAGGTCGCCGGGATCAAGAGCGTGACGCTGCTGGTGAAGGGGGCCTACGCCTACGGCTGGCTGCGCACGGAAACTGGTACCCACCGCCTGGTGCGCAAGTCACCTTTCGATTCCGGTAACCGCCGCCACACCTCCTTTGCCTCGATCTACGTGTCGCCTGAGATCGACGACTCGGTGGAGGTGGAGATCAACGATGGTGACCTTCGCATCGACGTCTACCGCGCCTCCGGCGCAGGCGGTCAGCACGTGAACCGGACCGAGTCCGCCGTGCGTATCACCCACCTGCCGACCAACATCGTGGTCCAGTGCCAGAACGATCGCTCGCAGCACAAGAACAAGGCCACGGCGATGAAGCAGTTGCGCGCAAAGCTCTACGAGGAGGAGATGCGCAAGCGTCGCGAGGCGGCCCAGATCGAAGAGGCCGGCAAGAGCGACATCGGGTGGGGCACGCAGATTCGCTCCTACGTCCTCGACCAGTCCCGCATCAAGGACCTTCGCACCAACGTCGAGATCGGCAACACGCAGGCCGTACTGGACGGTGACCTCGATCCTTTCCTGAAGGCCAGCTTGCAGCAAGGCCTCTAACCCACACTCACGATAGCGCCGCCCATGAGCACCCCTTCCGACGACGAAAACTTTCTCATCGCCGAACGACGCCGCAAGCTCGCCGAGCTGCGCGAAGCCGGCAACGCCTACCCGAACGACTTCCGTCGCGACGCCCTGAGCGCCGAGCTGCATGCCGCGGCGGAGGGCCTCGACGACGATGCCCTGGAAGCCAAAGCGATTCGGGCCAAGGTGGCGGGGCGCATGATGGCCAAGCGCGTCATGGGCAAGGCGAGCTTCGCCCAGCTGCAGGACGATGCGGGGCGCATCCAGCTCTACATGCAGCGCGATGGGCTGCCCGAAGGGGTCTACCAGCAGTTCAAGACCTGGGATGTGGGCGATCTCATCGGCGTGGAGGGCACCCTGTTTCGCACCCGTACCGGTGAGCTCTCCGTGAAGGCCGAGCAGGCACGCCTGCTGACCAAGTCCCTACGACCGCTACCCGATAAGTACCACGGCCTCGCCGACCAGGAGATGCGCTACCGGCGCCGCTACGTGGATCTGATCGTGAACGAGGAGAGTCGACGCGTGTTTCGCACCCGCGCGGCCATCGTTCGCGCCATGCGCGACTTCCTGAGCGCCAAGGACTTCATGGAAGTGGAGACGCCGATGATGCAGGTGATCCCCGGCGGGGCGATCGCCCGACCCTTCATCACCCATCACAACGCCCTCGACATGGATCTGTACCTGCGCATCGCACCCGAGCTGTACCTCAAGCGCCTCACGGTGGGGGGCTTCGAGCGGGTGTTCGAGGTGAACCGCAACTTCAGGAACGAAGGCCTCTCGCCGCGCCACAACCCTGAGTTCACCATGCTCGAGCTCTACGAGGCGTACGCGGATTGCGACGACATCATGGACCTCACGGAGGGGATGATTCGCGATGCCGCGAAGGTGGCCCTGGGCACGCTGCAGTTCTCCTACCAGGAGCGCGAGTACGATCTGGGCCAACCCTTCCGCCGCGTCAGCGTCATCGATGCGGTGCTCGCCGATGATCCAACCTTGGATGCCGCGCGCTTGCGCGATCGCGACTATCTGGCCGAACGCTGCGCGCAGGCGCAGATCGAGACTAAGCCCGAGTTCGGCGCAGGGCGCCTGCTGATGGAGCTGTTCGAGGCACGGGTCGAGCACACCTTGCTCGATCCGACCTTCATCACGGGGTACCCCACGGAGGTCTCCCCGCTCGCCCGCTGCAACGACGACGATCCGTTCCTGACCGACCGCTTCGAACTCTTCATCGCCGGCCGCGAGATCGCCAACGGCTTCTCCGAGTTGAACGACCCCGACGATCAGGCGCAGCGCTTTCGCGATCAGGTCGCGGCCAAGGACGCGGGCGATGACGAGGCGATGTACTTCGATGCGGACTACGTGCGCGCCCTGGAGTACGGCTTGCCGCCCTCCGGTGGCCTCGGCGTCGGTATCGATCGCCTGGTGATGTTCTTCACCGACTCGCCGTCGATTCGGGACGTGTTGTTGTTCCCGCACATGCGCCCCGAAGCGCCGGCCGCCGGAACGGCGACCGACCACGAGGACGCTTAAGGCCCCTTAGGCCGTGATGGCTTGGGGCGCCGCCTTGGCGGCCTTGTCGCGCGCGCCACAGGACCCGCGCACCACCACGCGCGGGGTCAGCGTGTGCGGATCTGCACATTCACCAGCGATGATCTGCCTTAGGCAATCCACCATGAGGCGGCCGCCGTCTGCGATCTGCTGATCGACGGTGGTGAGGGACGGCGAGCTGTAGGCGGCCAGGCGCGTGTTGTCGTACCCCACGACGGCCACATCCTCAGGCACGCTGCGTCCACTCTCCTCGAGGCCGCGGATGGCGGCGAGGGCGAGCAGATCGCTGGCGGCGAAGACCGCGTCCGCATCGAGCGTCGCCAGTGCTGGTGCCAGGCGAGCCTCCAGATGCTCATCGCTCGCTGGGATGTCGATCACCGTGACCCGATCGCCGCTGCCCGGTTGCTGTCCATCGAGGGCATCGCGCAGGCCCTGCAGGCGCATGGCGAATTCCGGAGTCTTCGGATCGCCGAGGAAGGCGATCCGTCGGCGGTCGAGACTGAGCAAGTGGCGAGCCACGGCGGCGCCACCGGCGCGGTTGTTTGTCGAGATGGTGCAGACGTCCTCCGGCTGCCAGATGCCCCAGACGACCAGGGGAGCGCCCCGTTCGCGGAGCTCGCGCAGGCCGTCTTCAGGAATGGCGCCACCGATGGTGGCGATGCCGTCCGCCCGGCACGCGGCGATGAAGTCAGCGTGCCAGTCCCGGTGGGTGCCGCCCTTGACCAGCAACACCTCGTAGCCGCGATCCGCAGCCGTGTCGGCGATGCTGGCGAGCAGATCGGTGACGAAGGGGTCGGCAGCGAAGCGACCCGTGTGCGGGTCCGCCGGGGCGACCACCGCGATCGTGCTGCTGCGTCGAAGGCGGAAGTTCCGCGCGCTGATGTTGATCTGGTAGTTGTGCTCTCGGGCCAGGGCTTGCACCCGCTCGCGGGTCTGGTGATTGACCAGCGGGTTGTTGCTCAGGGCTCGGGAGACGGTGGAGGGGGACACGCCGGCGAGGCGTGCGAGCTCGGCCATGGTCAGGCGCTGCTTCGACTTGATCTTGTCGTCCATTACGTTGGGTCCGTCCAGCACGGGGGGCGCTGCAGGATGCGGCATCCCGTTAGATCGACTATCGCATCTGCTGCACTGCAAGCCAAGGGGGGATGGCCACGATTGCCAAGGCGTCAGCGAGGCAGGTCCAGAGGGCGTAGCCCCGCATGGTCCGGGGTGTCGGCCAGGCGCAGGGGGCGCTCCGCGTGGTCGAGCTGCAGCACGGCGAGCACTTCGCTCGGGCTCGCGAGCACCACGCTGCCGGCCTTTTGCCATTGTTCATCCGTGACTTGCGCCTCGATGGCGGCGCCAGGCGCCACGTCTTGGACGTCCACGGCATAGCGCCGCAGGCGCCGCTTCACGCGCCCCAGGTAGTGGGTGCGGGCGATCACCTCCTGTCCCGTGTAGCAGCCCTTTTCGAAGCTGATCCCCTGCAGCAGATCGAGGTCGAGCATCTGGGCGACGAACTCCTCGCGCGCACCTTCGCCGGTGATCCACGGAATACCGGCGCTGATTTCGCGTTGCCACCAGCACCCATCGTCCGTCGCCTCACTGGTCTCGGCGCTCGGGTCGAGGCTGAGCAGCAGGACGCGGGGGGTCGGGTCGGGCCAGCGGATGGCGAGGTGCGTATCGTCGAGCCAGCGCGCCGCCCAGGGCTGTTCGGGGTCGAGGATGTCCTGCGCAAGGCTGCCGCTGGCCCCCTCGAAACGTGCTGCCGTCGCCTCCACCAGCGTCACCTTCGAGCGCAGGACGAACATGCGCAGGCGATTGGCCACGTCCTGCACCTGCGCCTGCGGCAACACGAGGCCGAACTCGTGCTCAGCTCGGCGTATCACCAGCAACACGGCGAACACGCGCCCGCGGGCCGTGCTCAGGCTGGAGAACTGCGCCGGACTGTCGGCGCTCAAGGCGCTGACGTCGTTGCTCAGTTGGCCCTGTAGGAAGGCCTCGCTGTCCTCGCCCGAAACCGTAATCAGGGCCAGCGATTCCAGGGTCCTGCGCCAGCTTCCAGTATTATCTGTATCCACCGAATTTCCCTTCAAAAAGTCGAACTGTCGCGTTTGATCGCACACCGGGCTTCGGAGAGAATACCCGTCAGATTTTCGTTCCCCGGAGTGTAGTGCATGACCCAGACCCCTCCCACCGAGCGCGAGCCTTCGCCAGCGGCGGGCGAGACGTCGCCGGCCGCTACCACGACCAGCACCGGGAGCGCACAAGAGCAAGAGGGCAGCACCGCCGAGCCGCGCGAGATCGGCGGCCGAGACGGTCCGGAGCCCACCCGTTTCGGCGACTGGGAGAAGAACGGTCGCTGCATCGACTTTTAGCCACCGCCCGCCACGCAACGATCGCGTACCACCAGGGAATCATTAGTCCATGTCTTCGTCGTCGTCGCGGCCGCTGTCGCCGCACCTGCAGGTCTATCGTCCGCAGCTCACCTCCGTGCTGTCGATTTCCCACCGCGCCACGGGGGTGCTCAACTTCCTCGGCCTCGGCGCCCTCGTGTACTGGCTCGCCTCAGCGGCGGCCGGCGCCGAGGCGTACGCATCGGCTGTCGCCACGCTCACCAGTCCGCTGGGCATGCTGCTGCTGATCGCCGTTACCTACGCGTTTTGCTATCACCTGTGCAACGGCATCCGCCACCTGTTGTGGGATACGGGGCGCAACTTCGAGATTTCCCAGATCTACCGCAGCGGTTGGATCGTGGTTGGTGCTTCTTTGGTGCTGAACGCCATTCTCTGGTTCGGCCTTATCGGCATCGGAGGTGGGCAGTGAGCCGGCGTAGTGCGCTCGGCCAGGTGCTCGGCCTCGGGTCCGCGAAGGAGGGCGCTGAGCACTGGTGGTCGCAGCGGGTCACGGCGGTGGCCTTGGCGCTGCTCGGCATCTGGTTTGCTGTCGCCGTCGGCCAGCTGGCCGGTGCGGGGGCATTGGATCATGCGGGCCTTGCGATGTGGCTCGCCTCACCGGTCAACGCCGTCTTCACGGCCATGTTCGTCGGCACGGCGTGCTACCACTCCAGCCTCGGTGTTCAAGTCATCGTCGAGGACTACGTGGATGCCGACACACTCAAGGTGCCAGGGCTGATCCTGGTCAAGTTCGTCCACTTCGCGCTCGGTGCCATCGGTATCTACGCCGTGCTGCGGATCAGTTTCGGAGGCACGCCATGATCGCGGGTGACTACAAGATCGTTGACCACACCTACGACGTGGTGGTGGTCGGCGCGGGAGGTTCAGGTCTGCGCGCGACCCTCGGGCTGGCCGAGGCCGGGCTGAACACGGCCTGCATCACCAAGGTCTTCCCCACGCGCAGCCACACGGTGGCGGCCCAGGGCGGTATCAGTGCAGCCCTCGCCAACATGGGTGAGGACGATTGGCGCTGGCACATGTACGACACGATCAAGGGCTCCGACTGGCTCGGGGATCAGGACGCCATCGAGTACATGTGCAAGGAAGCCCCGGACGCGGTGATCGAACTCGAGCACTACGGCGTGCCCTTCTCACGCACGGAAGAAGGCAAGATCTACCAGCGCCCCTTCGGCGGCATGACCACCCACTTCGGTCAGGGCACCGCACAACGCACCTGCGCCGCGGCGGACCGCACCGGTCACGCCATGCTGCACACCCTGTACCAGCAGTCGCTCAAACAGGACGCCACCTTCTTCATCGAGTACTTCGCCCTCGATCTGATCATGCACGACGGCGAATGCCGCGGCGTGATGGCCCTGAACATGGCCGAAGGCACGCTGCATCGCTTCCGCGCGCAGACCGTGATCCTCGCCACCGGCGGCTACGGCCGCGCGTACTTCTCCTGCACCTCGGCACACACCTGTACGGGCGACGGCAACGGTATGGTGCTGCGCCAGGGCCTGCCGCTGCAGGATATGGAGTTCGTGCAGTTCCACCCCACGGGCATCTACGGCGCGGGCTGTCTGATCACCGAGGGTGTGCGTGGCGAGGGCGGCTACCTCACCAACGCGCAAAACGAGCGCTTCATGGAGCGCTACGCACCGAACGCCAAGGACCTGGCCTCGCGCGACGTCGTCTCGCGCTCGATGACCATCGAGATCCGCGAAGGGCGAGGGGTCGGCAAGGAGGCGGATCACATCCATCTGCATCTGGAGCACCTCGGCCCCGAAGTGATCCACGAGCGCCTGCCGGGCATTGCCGAGACGGCCCGTATCTTCGCCGGCGTCGATGTGACCAAGCAGCCGATTCCCGTGCTCCCCACCGTGCACTACAACATGGGCGGCGTGCCGGCGAACTACCACGGTGAGGTGGTGACCCTGCGCGATGGCGATCCCGAGTGCGTGGTGCCGGGGCTGATGGCCGTGGGCGAGGCGGCGTGCGTATCGGTGCACGGCGCCAACCGCCTCGGCTCGAACAGCCTGCTCGACCTCGTCGTCTTCGGTCGCGCCGCGGCCAAGCGTTGCGCGGATATCGTCAAGCCGGGAGCGCGTCAGCCCGCGCTACCGGACGATGCCGGCAGCGACGCTATCGAGCGCCTCGACAAGTTGCGTCACGCCAAGGGCGAGCACGGTACTGCGGCCCTGCGCTTGAAGATGCAGAGAATCATGCAGAACAACGCGGCCGTGTTCCGCACGGGTGAGACTCTCGAGGAAGGCTCGGCCGCCATGCAGGAGGTGGTCAAGGAGTTTGCGGACGTCGGCGTGTCCGACCGCTCGCTGATCTGGAACACGGATCTGGTCGAGACCTTGGAGCTCGACAACCTGCTGACGCAGGCGGTCGCCACCGTGGAGGGTGCCCGCAACCGCAAGGAGAGCCGCGGCGCCCAGGCCCGCGAGGACTACCCGGACCGCGATGACGAGAACTGGATGAAGCACACGCTCATCTGGGTCGAGAACGATGGCAGCTACCGCATCGATTACCGTCCGGTACACATGGAGACGCTCACCGACGAGGTCGAGGCTGTGCCGCCCAAGGCGCGCGTGTACTAACCCCTTGTCGATGATCAGCTAACAGAGGAATTCGTCGTGGCTCAGTTCCGACTCCCCAAGAACTCACGCATCGGCAAGGGCAAGACCCACGCTGCCGCCAATGGCGCGACCAACAAGAAGCGCTTCGAGATCTACCGCTACGATCCGGACTCGGGTGAGAACCCTCGCGTGGACACCTACGAGGTGGACATGGACGAGTGCGGGCCCATGGTTTTGGACGCCTTGATCAAGGTGAAGAACGAGATCGACCCGACCCTCACCTTCCGCCGCTCCTGTCGCGAGGGCATCTGCGGGTCCTGCGCGATGAACATCGACGGCACCAACACGCTCGCCTGCACCAAGGCCTGCGATGAGGTGAAGGGCGATGTGAAGATCTTCCCCCTGCCGCACATGCCGGTGATCAAGGACCTCGTGCCGGACCTGACCGGTTTCTACGCCCAGTACGCCTCGGTCAAGCCCTGGCTGCAGTCGCGCACGCCCGCGCCACCGGACAGCGAGCGCCTGCAGTCGAAGGAAGATCAGGCGAAGATCGATGAGCCCTCCGCCTGCATCCTGTGCGCCTGCTGTTCGACCAGTTGCCCCAGCTACTGGTGGAACAGCGATCGTTACCTTGGCCCTGCCATTCTGCTCCAGGCCTACCGCTGGATCGTCGACAGCCGCGACGAGGCGACCGGTGAACGCCTGGACGACCTGGAAGATCCCTTCCGCCTCTACCGCTGCCACACCATTCTCAACTGCACGCGCACCTGCCCCAAGGGATTGAACCCCGGCAAGGCGATCGCGGAGATCAAGAAGATGATGGTGGAGCGCCGGCACTGAGCGCGATGGGGGAGGCGGACGCACGCGCTCATCTGGCCCGCCTGCGCTGGCGTTGTCGTCGCGGCATGCGGGAACTCGACGTGGTGCTCAGCCGCTACCTGGACCAGCACTACGGCGCTGCGCCGCACGCGCAGCAAGCGGCGTTCGAGTCATTGCTGGAGCTCTCCGACCCGGAACTGTTCGACCTGCTGCGCGGTCGCACGGAGGCTAGCGACAAGGACGGGGAGGCCATCGTTGCCGAGCTTCGACGCACCCATTCGGGCTGAGTGTGGCGCTTCACGCACCCTGGCGTTGTGGGGGGCGGCCTGCGATGCGGGCCTGGTGTTCGCGGTGATCGGGACGGTCTGCGTCCTCGCCGGCATCACCCCGTGGGTGTGCGCTGCGGCTTGCCTCTGTGCCTTCGTCCTCGGATGGCGGCGCCAGGTCGACGCGGGGGCGCGCGGGCGACGCGGCGCTCTCGCGGGCACCTGCTTCGAACTCCACGCCGACGGGGCCTTCCATCTGCACAGCACCGGGGGTGCCGGCACCGTACTGCACGCAAGCGATGCCGTGTTGGAGAGGCGCGGTCCCTTCCTCAGCGTGCACGGCCAGCGCCAGGCCCGCACCGCGGGGGATCGGCGCCCCAGATCGCTCCACCTCCACCTGGCGGCCGACGCCCTGGCGCCCGACGCATGGCGCCGGCTCTGCGCCTGGTCGCAGGCCGGGTTGCCGCGGCCGGCGGACCGTCCGTCGAGGCGCCGATCGTGACCCGGCGCACGCCTTTCAGCGCCGTCTCTCCCCGGCCGGACATTCCCTCGCTCCGCTCGCGAACTTTCTGCCGACGCACCGGTCACACCGTTGCAGGGAAGGCAGGATTGAGTGAGTAATCGCACGACGGACCAGCTGCTGGTAGAGCGAGCCCAGCGCGGCGACTCCACGGGATTCGATCTGCTGGTCACCAAATACCAGCACAAGATCGTGCAGCTCATTCGCCGTTATGTACACGATCCGCAGGAGTCCTTGGATGTCGCGCAGGAGGCCTTCATCAAGGCGTTCCGGGCGTTGCCGAACTTCCGCGGCGACAGTGCGTTCTACACGTGGCTGTATCGCATTGCGATCAACACGGCCAAGAACCACCTCGTGGCGGCTCGGCGACGGCCGATCGACTACGATTTCGATCCGCAGGATCAGGAGCAGTACGACTTGCAGGGGCGCTTGAAAGACGTCGATACGCCAGAGGGCCTGGCCCTCACGGGCGAGATTCGCCGGACGATTGAGCGCGCCATCGAAGAGCTCCCCGAGGACTTGCGCACGGCGATCATGCTGCGCGAGCTCGAGGGCTTGAGCTACGAAGACATCGCCAACGCCATGGACTGTCCAGTGGGCACCGTGCGTTCGCGAATCTTCAGGGCCCGCGAGGCCATTTCAAAACATCTACAGCCGTTGCTTGATTAGGGAATTCGGCCGTGAACGACACCACTTCAAATCACGATCCTGGCCGCGAGCAGCTCTCTGCTTTCCTCGACGACGAACTGGCGCCCGACGAGGCTCGGTTCTTGCTGCGTCGCTTGGAAGCGGATCCTGACCTGTCGCGTCACCTGCACCACTACGCTGCTATCGGCGAGGTGCTGAGGGGGCACTCGGCGCCCATTCAAATGGATCTGGTGGAACGCGTGCAGCGCGCGATCCACGGCGAATCGATCCCCCAGGCGGCACCGACCGACGCGGCGGAGGCGCCGGCGAGCGAGGTCGCGAGCGGCGGCCTGATGCCGCTGGCCCGTGTGGCAGCGGCAGCGGCGGTCGCCGCCGTGGTGTTGGTCACCGTGCTGCCACGGCCCGACGCGGGCCCGAGCCTGGTGGACGCGGGCGAGACGGCGTTGGAGGAGACCCTGTTCCCCACTGTGCCGCCGGTGACGACATCGGGCGCGGATGGGGTGCTGGTCGAGGTGCCCGGCAATGCCTCGTTCGCCAGCTACCTGCTCAAGCACACGAGTGCGGTCGGCCCGACCGTGCGTCCGGATTTCGTGGCAGCGCAACGCGCCTACGACCACCTGCAGCCCACCGAACCCAGCACCGATGGGGCTGAGGAGGAGGCTGCCACGCAGGACGTGCAGCAGTGAGTCGACTTCCCCGATCGCAGCCGCGGGCTCTGCTGCTCGGCCTCGCGGCCGTCCTTGCCAGCGCGGGCGCGCTCGCCGGAGAGCCGTTGGCCTGGCTGCAGCGGATGAATGCCGCGGTCGACGGCCTGAACTACACGGGTACCTTCGTGCACCTCTCGGGCAGCGAATCGCGCACGATGCAGGTGGTGCACCGGGCCGCCACCCAAAGCTCACCGGTGGCGGAACGGCTTCTGTCCCTGGACGGGCCGGAGCGCGAGGTGCTGCGCGAAGACATGGTCACCCGCTGCACCATGCCCGCCGATCGGGCCGTGGTGATCGACTCGGGCGGCGAGAGCCCCCTACGCGCGGCGCTACCGAATTACGAAGGCGGGGTGCAGGATCTCTACAACATCACCTTCCTCGGCGAGGAGCGCGTGGCCGGCAGGCGTACGCGGCGCATCGCGGTACGCCCCCTCGATCGCTACCGCTTCGGCTACCAATTCTGGTTGGACACCGCTACGGCGATGCCGCTGAAGACGATGACCGTCGGCGAACACGGCCGTGTGGTGGAGCTGATGCACTTCACCGAGATCGACTTCCCCAGCGCCATCGAAGAGGGGCTGCTGGCGCCCACCCTGCCGAGCGACGGCTACAGAACCCTGCAAGCCTCGCCCGTGGGTGAGCACGAACTGCGCGAGGAGGCGGAATGGACCGCCGACCGGCTGCCGCGCGGCTTCCGCCTCTCCATCGCCACCCGCGAGCTGGCGGCGGACGGCCCCTTCGCGGAGCATCTGGTCTACTCCGATGGCCTGGCCTCGGTCTCCGTCTTCATCGAGCGCGCCCAGGCGGCCCGCCGCGCCCGCACCACCTTCGCCGAACTCGGGGCGGCGAGCGCCTTTTCGCGCACCGTCGGCGCCTATCAAATCGTCGTCATCGGCGAGGTGCCCGCCGACACGGTGACGATGATCGGCCGTTCGATTCGCCCGGCGAGCACGCCCGAACCGTAGCCTCCCTGCCTCGCGCCCTGCCCGAAGCTCGTGACACGTGACGCCCGGCCGCAGTTCGGCGGCGGCCGGCGGGTATAATCCCGCCCCATGGACAATATCCGAAACTTCTCGATCATCGCGCACATCGACCACGGCAAGTCGACGCTGGCCGATCGCTTCATCCAGATCTGCGGCGGCCTCACGGAGCGCGAGATGGAGGCCCAGGTGCTGGACTCGATGGACATCGAGCGCGAACGTGGGATCACCATCAAGGCCCAGAGCGTGCACCTGCGCTACAAGGCGCGCGACGGCCGGACCTACGAGTTAAATTTCATCGATACGCCGGGCCACGTCGACTTCTCCTACGAAGTCTCCCGGTCCCTGGCGGCCTGCGAGGGGGCCCTGTTGGTGGTCGACGCCGCCCAGGGCGTCGAGGCGCAGAGCGTCGCCAACTGCTACACGGCCATCGAGCAGGGGCTGGAAGTGGTGCCGGTGCTGAACAAGATCGATCTGCCCGCCGCTGATGCCGATCGGGTGGCTCAGGAAATCGAGGACATCATCGGCCTCGAGGCCCTGGACGCGGTGCGCGTCAGCGCCAAGACCGGCATTGGCGTGGAGGATCTGCTCGAGGAACTCGTCAAGCGCGTTCCGCCACCGCAGGGAAGCACCGAGGACCCGCTCCAGGCCTCGATCATCGACAGTTGGTTCGACAACTACGTCGGCGTCGTCTCCCTCGTGCGAGTGGTGAACGGTGAGCTGCGCAAGGGGCAGCGCATGCGCGTGATGTCCACCGGGCAAGACTACGAGGTCAGTCGCGTCGGGCGCTTCACGCCCAAGATGCTCGATACCGACAGCATCAGCGCGGGCGATGTGGGCTTCGTGATCGCGGGCGTGAAGGACATCGGCGGCGCGCCCGTAGGCGACACGCTGACCCATCCCAAGCAACCATGCGCCGAGCCACTGCCCGGCTTCAAGCAGGTGCAGCCCCGCGTGTTCGCCGGCCTGTTCCCGGTGAATTCGGAAGACTACGAGGACTTCCGCGAGGCACTGCAGAAGCTCACCCTCAACGACTCGGCCCTCAACTACGAGCCGGAAACCTCCGCAGCCCTCGGTTTCGGTTTTCGCATCGGCTTCCTCGGCATGTTGCACATGGAGATCGTGCAGGAGCGCCTGGAGCGCGAGTACAACCTGGATCTGATCACCACCGCACCGACGGTGATCTACCAGGTGCTCACCACCGCCGGGGAGACGATCAAACTCGATAACCCCAGCGATCTGCCCAAGGTCAACGATATCGAGGAGCTGCGCGAGCCCATCATCCGCGGCAGCATCCTCGTGCCCCAGGAGCACGTGGGCGCGGTCATCGGCCTGTGCATCGAAAAGCGGGGCGTGCAAAAGCGCATGCAGTACACAGCCTCCCAGGTGCAGCTCGAGTTCGAGCTCCCCCTGGCGGAGGTGGTGCTCGACTTCTTCGACCGCCTGAAGTCCGTGAGCCGCGGTTACGCGTCCTTTGACTACCAGTTCGAGCGCTTCGACGCGGCGCCCCTGGTTCGGCTGGATTTGCTGATCAATGGCGACCGAGTGGACGCCTTGTCCATCATTACCCACAAGGACAACGCGCAGCGTCGCGGTCGTGAGCTGGTCGACGCCATGGTCAAGCTGATCCCGCGGCAGATGTTCGACGTCGCCGTGCAGGCGGCGATCGGCAGCCATGTGCTGGCCCGCGGCAACGTCAAGGCGCTGCGCAAGAACGTCACCGCCAAGTGCTACGGCGGCGATGTGTCGCGCAAGCGCAAGCTGCTCGAGAAGCAGAAAGAAGGCAAGAAACGCATGAAGAAGCTCGGCTCCGTGGACGTGCCCCAGGAGGCCTTCCTCGCCGTGCTGCGCACCGATGCGGGCGGCGGCAAGAAGTAGGTTTGCCCGACCCTTAGCCCCGGCGCCTTACCCAACACCCATCAACACGCCGAAAGCGAGCCTTTCCGATGTTCAAGTTCCTTTCCCTTCAGACCGTGCTCATCATCGCGGCCGTCAGCGGCGCGATCGTGATCGGCGATCTGCTGTTTGCGCGAAGTGGGCGCCAGGCGCGTGGTGAGGCCCCGCCCGCGTGGATCAGCTCCGCGCGTACCGTGTGCGCCTGGACCGTGGTGATCGCGTTGCTCTGGTGGGCGATCATCATCGAGGGCCTGGAACTCGCGCTGGTGGCGGGCGTGCTGCTCACCGGTATCGTGTACGCGCTGGAAGTCGGCTTCCTGCGCAAGCGTCGTCTGGAGACCCTGGGTGCCGATGCGCCTGAGCCGCCGGCGGTGGAATACGCGCGGTCCTTCTTCCCCGTTATCCTGCTGGTGCTCGTGGTGCGCTCGTTCCTCTTCGAGCCCTTTCGCATCCCCTCGGCGTCGATGGTGCCGACCTTGCTCGTCGGCGACTTCATCTTCGTCAACAAGTTCTCCTACGGCATCCGCCTGCCCGTGCTGCGCTCCGAGCTGATGGACTTCGGCGGGCCCGAGCGCGGCGAGGTGGTGGTGTTCCGGCTGCCGGCGGACAACCGCACCAACTACATCAAGCGCGTGGTCGGCCTACCGGGGGACACGGTGAGCTTCAGCCCTCGCGGCGAACTGCGGGTCAATGGGGAGCCGGTGGAGATCGAACCCTTGGAGCGTTACACGGGACCGGGCTCGGAGGATGCTCCGTATGCGCAGCTGCTGCACAAGGAACTCCTCGGGGAGCGGGAGCACGATGTCCTGTACGTAGCGAATCCCAGGTACCGGCGAAACAAGGGCATCGGCACGTGGGTAGTGCCCCAAGGCCACTACTTCATGATGGGCGATAACCGGGACAACAGCACGGACAGCCGCTTCTTGGAGGCGGTGGGTTACGTGCCCGAGGAGAACCTGGTCGGGCGGGCCGAGATCGTCTGGCTCAGCGTGAAGTTTCCCTCGGGCTTCGGTCTGCCAGGGATTCGCTTCGGCCGCTTCGGCGACAGCATCACCTAGGGGAATCGTCAGTTATGCGTAGCACCTCGACCTTGGGTTTCGGCGCAACTTCCTCGCGGCGTGGCAGCCGGGGGCTTACCCTACCCAGCCTGATCGTGATCCTGGCAGGCGCCGCGTTGATCGCGCTCGGCGTGTTCCGACTGATCCCGATCTACCTCGGTCACATGAAAGTGGTGGGGGCGATGCAGAGCGTGCAAAACGAGTTCGAGGGAGAGAACATGAGCCGCATCGACTTGCTCGGTGCGCTCGAGAAGCGCTTTGATATCGAGGGCATCGAGATCATCCGCTACCGTGACGTCAAGGTGGAGCGCAAGGGTGACTTCATGAGCATGACGGCCAAGTACGAGAATGAGGTGCCCTTCCTCGCCAACGTGCACTTTCTCGTGCGCTTCGATCACGTCGTGCTGGTCGCGCGCGACAATTGAGCGATCAGCGCAAACTCACGCGGGCGATCGGCCACGAGTTTGCGGATAGCGAACTGCTGACCGCGGCGCTCACCCACCGCAGCGCCGGCGGCCGCAACAACGAACGTCTGGAGTTTCTGGGTGACGCCGTGCTCGGCCTGGTGATTGCCGAGGCCCTCTATCGGGTGCGGGACAAGGCGCGCGAGGGGGAGCTGAGCCGCCTGCGCGCGAGCCTGGTCAAGCGCGACACCCTGGCCGACGTGGCCCGTGAGCTATCCATCGGCGACTACCTTCACCTTGGCGTAGGCGAGCACCGCAGCGGTGGCTTTCGGCGCTCCTCGATCCTGGCCGACGCGCTCGAAGCGCTGCTCGGGGCGATCTACCTGGACGGAGGGTTCGAGGCGGCTCGTGGGTGCGTGCTGCGCCTGTTCGAGTCCCGCCTGGCCGATCTGCCCGAGGCCGCGCAGAAGGACGCGAAGACTCGCCTGCAGGAACTGTTGCAAGCGCGCGGCCTGGCGCTTCCCCGGTACGAGCTCATCGCCACCGAGGGGCAGGCCCACGCCCAGCGCTTCACCGCCAGCTGCGCCGTCGACGACCTGTCCTTGCTCAGCCGAGGGGAAGGCACCAGTCGCCAGCTGGCCGAACAGCACGCAGCGGCGCTCATGCTGGAGGGCCTGGCGTCTGCAGGCGAGCCCGAGGACGAGTGAGCCACCGGTCGCGGAGCCCTGCCTCCCTTGCGGGCAGCGCCCCGTAGCCCCAAGCTACGCGCATGAGTGACACGGACGCCCCAGACAACACCCCATCAGCACCATCGTTTCGCAGCGGCTTCGTCGCCCTCGTGGGGCGACCGAACGTGGGTAAGTCGACGCTGCTGAACGCCCTCGTCGAGCACCCCGTCAGCATCGTGAGCCCGCGTCCGCAGACCACCCGCCATCGGATCCTCGGCATCCGTACACGCGAGGACTACCAGCTGGTGTTCATGGACACCCCGGGGATGCACCGTCACAGCGGCAGCCGGGCCATGAATCGTTACCTCAATCGCACGGCCGTCTCGACCGCCGCGGAGGCAGACCTCGAGCTGTTCATCGTCGAGGCCCTGCAGTGGCGCGATGAGGATGCGCAGGCCCTGGAGAAGGTGCGGGCGACGCAGGTGCCTGTGGTCGCCGTGGTCAACAAGATCGATCAGGCGCGGCCGCGCGACATGCTCTTGCCGTACCTCGAAGAGCTCAGTGCGCGCGCCGACTTCGCGGCCGTGGTGCCCGTCTCGGCTACCAAGAAGGAAAACCTCGAGGCTCTCGAACGCATCGTCGTAGAGCGCCTGCCGCAGGGGCCGATGCTGTTCCCTGCGGATCAACTGACCGATCGCAACGCCCAGTTCCGGGCCGCCGAGATCATTCGCCAGAAGCTCACCATGCGCCTGCGGGAGGAGTTGCCCTACGGCCTCACGGTGCAGATCGAGGAGTACGTGGAGGCGGGCCGAGGCCTTCGCATCCAAGCGCTCATCTGGGTGGAGCGTGACGGGCAAAAGGCGATCGTAGTTGGCAAGGGTGGGTTGAACCTGCGCGACGCCGGTCGGGCCGCGCGCCTGCAGCTCAAGCGTGAGGTGGGCGTGCCCGTGGACCTGCGCCTGTGGGTCAAGGTGAAGGCTAACTGGGCCGACAACGAGCAAGCGCTGCGTTCGCTCGGCTACGAGAACCCGTGAGTCGGTCCGGGCTCGAACCGGCCTGGGTGCTGCACCACCACCCCTATCGCGACAGTTCCCTGCTGCTCGAGCTGCTCACGGCCAACCACGGCCGCATGGGCGTGATCGCCCGCGGCGCGCGCAGCGCGCGCTCGAAGACGCGCGGCCTGTTGCAACCCTTCCAGTCCTTGCTCGTGAGTTGGGCAGGGCGCGGGGAGCTCGCCACCTTGGCCACCGTGGAACGCGATCAAGCCTCGCCTCGCTTGCCGCCGGCGCAGCTGATGGCCGGCTTCTACGTGAACGAACTGCTGCTCAAGTTGCTGCAGCGACAGGATCCGCACCGCGAGGTATTCGACGACTACCGCGTGGTGATCGATGCCCTGGCGGCCGCCGGGGACGATCAGGCGGCGGCTCGCGCCCTGCGCCTGTTCGAGAAGCGCCTCCTCGAAGCCTTGGGCTACGGTCTCAATCTCACGCACGAAGGGCTGAGCGGCAGGCCCGTGCAGGCCGCTTGCGACTATCACTACTACGCGGAGAACGGCCCGGAGCCAGCGGGCGTTGCTGACGGCGCTACGGTGGTGTCGGGGGAGGCCCTGCTCGCCTTGGCCAGTGAACGTCTGGAGCGTCCGCAGGATCTGCAGGTGGCGCGCCAGCTGCTCGGCGAAGCGCTGCAGCGTCAGCTCGGCGGGCGCGCCCTGCGCACCCGCGAGGTGGCGAAGGCGACGCTGCGCCGCCGTCGCGCCAGCACCGAACCCACCAGCTCATGATCCACGGTATCGGGACCGATCTGATCGCCCTCGAGCGCATCGAGAAGATCTACACGCGCTACGGTGAGGACTTCGCCCAACGCATCCTGATGCCCGAGGAGCTCGAGCGCTTCTCGCGCACCAAGCACAAGGTGCGTTACCTAGCGATGCGCTTCGCTGCCAAGGAGGCCATCGTGAAGGCCCTCGGCACAGGCTTCGCGCGCGGACTCTGGGTGCGCGATGTAGGGGTGGCATCTGACGAGGCGGGGCGCCCGTCACCGATGTTCTCCGCGCGCGGCCAGGCCGTGCGTGAGCAACTCGGGGTAGGCGAGGGATTCCTGACGCTCACCGATGAGGCGGGCTTGATCGTGGCCGTGGCGGTACTGTTACGCGCCGAGGTGGGGGACGCGGCCCGAGGCGAGGTGGGCTCGGGAGTTCGAGGTTGACTGACGAGGGCGCGCCGCGGGGCGGCCGCCGCTCGCGGTCGCGAGGCGGATCTGCCCGTAAGCAAGCTCGACCCCGTCAGCGCACGGCCTGGCGTGCCCCGGAGACCGTGCGCATCGATGACTTCTCCCACGACGGGCGCGGGGTCACGCGTATCGATGGGAAGGCGGTGTTCGTCTCACGGGCACTCCCCGGCGAGCTCGTGCGCATCGCTCGGCGCCCCAGCGATCGGCGTCACGACGAGGCACAGTTGCTCGAGATCCTCGAGCCCAGCGAGCAGCGCATCGCGCCACGCTGCGAGTACTTCGAGACCTGCGGCGGCTGCTCCCTGCAACACATCGCGCCGGCACAGCAGATCGAGGCCAAGCAACGCACGCTGCTCGAGAGCCTCGCCCGCATAGGGCGGGTGACCCCGAGCCAGGTGCTCGAGCCGCTCACCGGCGAGCCTTGGGCCTACCGCCGGCGGGCGCGCCTGGGCGTGCGCTACGTGCGCGCCGAGGACCGCGTGCTGATCGGCTTCCGTGAGCGCCTCAAGCCGGACATCGCCGACATGCGTCGCTGCGACGTTCTCGCTGCCCCCGTCGGGCAGTTGCTGGACGCCCTTTCTGGGCTCATCGGCGGCCTCAGCGTGCGCGAGCGCATTGCACAAATCGAAGTGGCCCAGGGCGAGAACGCCACCGTGTTGGTATTGCGCAATCTGAGTCCGCTCAGCGACGAGGACCTCAGCACCCTGCGCGCGTTCGAGCGGGCACACGACGTGCGCTTGTGCCTGCAGCCGGCGCAACCTGACAGTATCGTTGACTTGGACGGGGCGCCCCCGCCCGAGCTGCACTACGCCCTGGGGGCCTTCGATCTCACGATCAGCTTTCTGCCGAGTGACTTCGTCCAGATCAATGGGGCGCTCAATGCACAGCTGGTTGAACGAGCCGTATCGCTCCTCGCCCTCGAGGGCGGGGAGACGGTCATCGACCTGTTCGCCGGTGTCGGTAACTTCACCTTGCCCCTTGCCCGTCGCGCCGCCGAGGTGGTGGCCGTCGAGGGCGATGCGGCGCTGGTCGAACGTTTGGGTCAGAACGCCCTGCGCAACGGCCTTGAACCGAAGGTGCAGGCGCACCTGGCGGATCTGTCCGCCGACATCACCCCGTTCCCATGGGCCAAGCGCACCTACGATGCGCTGCTGCTGGATCCCTCGCGCGCGGGCGCGGACGCCGTGATCCCCATGGTCGGGCGATGGAAACCGCGCCGAATCTGTTACATCTCCTGTCATCCGGGCACGCTCGCCCGCGATGCCGGGATGCTCGTTGGCGAACTGGGCTATCGATTGAATGCAACCGGGGTGATCGACATGTTTCCGCACACGGGCCACGTCGAGTCGATGGCCTTGTTCGAGCGCAAGTAGAGTTGAGCGAGGCGATGGCGAACGACACTCACCTACACATCGATATCGCTTGCCAACGCTTGCGCTGGTCCGATGGGCAGGGGCAGGAGCGCGACTTTCTCGTCTCCACCGCGGCCCGCGGGGTCGGCCAGGAGATGGGTAGCGAACAGACGCCTCTAGGGCGACACGTGGTGCGCGCGCGGATCGGCGCCGGCGCCCCCCTGCGCGCGGTGTTCGTGGGCCGCCGTGCCACGGGCGAGATCTGGACGCCGGCCCTCGGCGCTGAGCATCCCAAGCGCGATTGGATACTCACGCGCATCCTCTGGTTGAGCGGGACGGAGCCCGGACACAACCGTCTCGGGCGAGTGGACAGCATGCGCCGCTACATCTACATCCATGGCACGCCCGACGACCAACCCATGGGCCGGCCCGCCTCCCACGGCTGCGTCCGTATGCGCAACGAGGATGTGCGCTGGCTGTTCGATCGAGTCGCCGCCGGCACCGCGGTGGCCATCGACGCAGGCGGCGCGGAGCCCTGAGCGGCGAGTCTGCAGGCTGGTGTATGCTGCGGCCCCCATCGTAGCCCTCACTTCTCAGACCCACGGAGACCCCGATGCAGCGATCGCGACAGGAACTGGTGGACGTGCTTCGCACCTCCGAGTTGCTCTACAGCAGCGAGGCGGTTGCCGAGGCCTTCGACACCATGACCGGCCGCATCAACGACCAACTGGGCGAGACGCTGGGGGAGAACGACCTCCTCGTGTTGCCCGTGCTCAAGGGCGGCATGTACCCGGCGGTGCATGTGATGGCGCGGCTCACCGTGCCCTTCACCCTGGATTATCTGCACGCCAGTCGCTACGCCGGTGGGCTTGAGGGCGGTGAACTCACCTGGCGCGCCGAGCCGTATACGAGCCTGGAAGGTCGCACGGTGCTGATCATCGATGACATCTTCGATTACGGCCAAACCCTGGAGGCCATCGTCGAGTATTGCCAGCGCGCGGGCGCGGCAGTGGTGTACAGCGCCACCTTCGTCATGAAGCGCCGCGAAGAATACGTGTCCGACTACCGGCCCGACTTCTTCGGCGTCGAAGTGGACGACCGTTACATCTTCGGTTGCGGGATGGACTACGAGGAGTATTTTCGCGGTCTTCCCGAACTCAGGGCGCTCCCGCTAGAAGGGTAATTCGCGACCGCAGATACGTGCCTTGTTAGGCGCCGACTAACGAATCCAGCAACTAAACGACTTGGCCGGGGCGGGGCGGGGCATCCCAAAAAAGTGTCGCCATTTGCTCCGGAACACGATTGCGCTCGTTCCTGGCTCGGAATCACACCGGAATCGGGCCTTTTTGGCCTAGTTGTGAAGTCTACGAAAACTACCGCTAGGCGCGATCGTCACCCGGTGGTGGTCTGATCGTTGGGCGCGCTGGGGTCATCATCGGGGGCTGGCTCAGGCATCTCGTCGGGCATCGACTCGGTGGCCGGGGGTGCGGGCGGGGGCCACGGCAGGCTCTGCAGGCGTTCGTCGGGATCGGCGCCGTAGAGGCGTGCGTCCTGCAGTAGATCCTCGAGCATCCCGTCGGGGTAGCCATCCGGCAGCTCGACGGGGGTGATGCGGCAGACCGCGCCGAAGGCCGGGTGATCCACGTAATGCAGCTCGCCGCTGGTCATCACGCGCGCCTGCTGCAGCTGGTAGTCCACGCCGCCGGGTTGGGAAAGCGTGAGATCGAGCTCCAGATGCAGGCGTCGCTCGACGGCGAGTTTCACGGTGCCGTCGATGGCGAGGTCTTCGCGCTGCACCGTGATGGGCCGAGGGTTGGCCACGTCGCGAGGGTAGGTGAGTTGCATCCAGCGTTCGTGCAGCAGGGGCTCGTAGGCGCTCGAACGATTCAGGCGGTCGAACAGGGTGGAGAGCTCCCGCGTCTCCGGCGCCAATGCAGCGAAGCGTTCCGGGAGCGGGGGCTCGTAACGATACACGGGCGGTAGGCCCTCCTCGCTCAGATAGCCGAAGCCGTCGGCGAATGGCTCCAGCTCCGGGGCGCTCGCGCCGGCGGCGTCCACCTCCGGCGTGACGGAGCCGTCGGGATCCAGGACCAGTTCCTCGTCAGTGGTGGCTGTCGCGTCGGCGGCCGCCTGTGCAGCTTCGCGCCATTGGCGCTCGTCCAGGTCCGCCTGTTGTGAGGGCCGGAAGAGGATGATCTCGACGGCGTAGGCGCGCAGCTCCGAGTCGTTCTGCGCGCTGGCGGCCATCGGCGAGGCGATCAGCACACCTGACAAGATCCCCGTGGCCACGCGACGGGCCCGAGCGGTCGCGTGTCCTTCAGCGCGTGAGCGGTCGCTCTCGTTCATCTATCGACGTCCCTTCCGTTTCTTCGACCCACTACGGTCGGCCTGTGCCGCTGGCGCCGGTGTCGTCGGGGCACTGCCCCCGCTCAACACCGTGAGCAACTTGCGCACCTGCTCGATCCGGTCCTCGACATCGGCCATGTCGGCCTTGAAGCGAAGGATACTCTGCCCGTCCAGGCGGAAGGTGCGCGGATCGCTCTGAATGAGCCCGATGAGAAGCGCCGGATCGACGTTCGCCTTGGCGCGAAACTCGATGCGGCCGCTCGCCGTGCCTGCATCGATCTTGGCGATTCCGAGGGGCGCCGCCAATACGCGCAAGTGGGCGATCTCGAAGAGCAGTAGCGCGGGCGGAGGCAACAGGCCGAAGCGGTCGATCATTTCCACCTTGAGCTCGCGCAAGGCACCCTCGTCGTCCATGCTCGCGATGCGCTTGTAGAGCACGAGGCGCATGTGCACGTCGGGCATGTACTCCTCGGGGAGCAGGGCCGGGGCGTGCAGATCGATTTCGGGCCCGTGGTCCGAGCTGCCCTCGAGGTCAGGCACCTCGCCGCGCTTGAGGGCATCCACGGCGCGCTGGAGCAGCTCCGTGTAGAGGGCAAAGCCGATCTCCTGGATCTGCCCGCTCTGCTCGTCGCCGAGCAGCTCACCGGCGCCGCGAATCTCGAGGTCGTGGGTGGCCAGGGCGAAGCCGGCACCGAGCTCTTCCAGCGATTCGATCGCCTCCAGGCGCTTCACCGCATCGGCGGTCATCGCCTCGCGCGGTGGTGCGATCAGGTAGGCGTAGGCGCGGTGATGGGAGCGTCCCACGCGGCCGCGCATCTGGTGCAGCTGGGCGAGGCCGAAGCGGTCCGCGCGGTCGATCACGATCGTGTTGGCGGTGGGGATGTCGATCCCGCTCTCGATGATCGTCGTGCAAAGCAACGTATTGAAGCGACGGTGGTAGAAGTCGAGCATGACCTGCTCGAGATCTCGCTCGCGCATCTGGCCGTGCCCAATGCGGATGCTAGCCTCGGGCACGAGCTCCTGCAGCTTCTTCGCCGTCGCCTCGATCGTCTCCACGGAGTTGTGGACGAAGAACACCTGCCCGCCGCGCTTGATCTCGCGCAGGAAGGCCTCGCGGATCAGGGGCGGGTTCCACGGGGTGACGAAGGTCTTCACCCCCAGGCGGTCTTCCGGCGGCGTGGTGATCAGGGACAGGTCGCGCACGCCGCCCATGGCCATGTTCAGGGTGCGTGGGATCGGCGTGGCCGTGAGCGTGAGCAGATCGACCTCGGCGCGCAGGGCGCGCAGGCGCTCCTTCTGACGCACGCCGAAGCGCTGCTCCTCATCCACGATCGCGAGCCCCAGGTTCTTGAACTTCACGCTCGATTGGAGCAGGCGATGGGTGCCGACGATGATGTCGACGGTGCCGTTCTCCACCCCCTCCAGGATGGCGTTCATCTGCTTGCTGGAGCGGAAGCGGGAGATCACCTCCACCCGCACGGGCCAGTCGGCGAAGCGGTCGGTGAAGGTCTGGTAGTGCTGCTGCGCCAGCAGCGTGGTGGGCACGAGCACCGCCACCTGCTTGCCGCCTTGTACGGCGACGAAGGCGGCGCGCATCGCCACCTCGGTCTTGCCGAAGCCCACATCGCCGCAGACGATGCGATCCATCGGCTGGGGTGCACGAAGGTCGTTGATCACCGAGGCGATGGTCTCGAGCTGATCGGGTGTCTCCTCGAAGGGGAAGCCGGAGGAGAAGATCGTGGTGTCACGCTCGGAGAAGCTGAAGGCGTGGCCCTTGCGCGCGGCGCGGCGCGCGTAGATGTCGAGCAGCTCCGCGGCCACGTCACGGATACGCTTGGCCGCCCGGGAGCGCGCCTTGGCCCACTGGTCCGTGCCCAAGCGGTGCAGCGGAGCGGATTCCGGCGACGCACCGGTGTAGCGGGTGATCAGGTGCAGGGCGTGCACGGGCACGTAGAGCTTGTCGCCGCCCGCGTACTCGAGGGTGAGGAATTCGTTGCGCGTGCTGCCCACCTCCAGGGTGGTGAGGCCGAGGTAGCGGCCGACGCCGTACTCCTCGTGCACCACCGGGGCCCCCTCCCTGAGGTCCGTGAGATCCCGGATTATCGACTCGGGATCCGCTTCGGCCTTGCGTCGGTTGCGCCGTCGTGCGCGCTCGCCGAGCAGTTGGGTTTCGCTGATCAGCGCGATGCCCGCCTCACCCAGCATCAGACCGCGTTCCAAGGGTGCGACGAGGATGCAGTTGGCATCCCCCGCCTCCAGGAACTCGCCCCAGGAACTCACCTGCTTGAGCTTGGCCAGTGCCGTTTCACGCAAGGTGTCTTGCAACTGCTCGCGACGCCCCGCCGACTCCGCCGCGAGGAGCAGACGACCCTCGAAGGTGGCAGCGAAGTCGAGCAACTTGGCGGCGGGCTGTTCGGCGCGCGGGTCTATCGGCAGGGCGGGCGGCAGGGTGCTGGCGAAATTCACGGCCGGGCGTGGATCGAGCTCCAGATCGATCTCGTGGGGACTCGCTTGCACCCGCGGGCGTTGCTCTAGCAGCTCCATCACTCGGGCCGGTTGCAGGGCCAATTCGTCGGGGGTGAGGATCGGTCGCTCCACGTCGTGCGCCAGCTGGTCGTAGCGCGATTCGAGCTCAGACCAGACCACGTTGATGGCCTCATCGAGACCGTCGCTCCAGGCCATGGACACCCGATCCGGCAGGTAGTCGAAGAGCGAGGCCGTGCGGTCGAAGAACAGGGGGAGGAAGTACTCGATGCCCCCCGGGGGTACGCCGCGCGACACTTCCGAGTAGATGACCGAACGATTCGGATCGCCTTCGAAGCGCTTTCGGTAGGCGGAGCGAAACTGCTTGATGCCCTCTTCCGTGAGCGGGAATTCGCGCGCCGGCAGGAGCGACACCTTGTCGAGCTTGTCGATGGAGCGCTGGGTGCTCGGATCGAAGCGGCGGATGCTCTCGATCTCATCGTCGAACAGGTCGATGCGCAGGGGCGCTTCGGCCCCGGTGGGAAACAGGTCGAGGAGGGCCCCGCGCACCGCGTATTCGCCGTGCTCGTGCACCTGGGCCACGTTGATGTAGCCGGCCTCGTCCAAGCGCTTGCGGGCCGCGTCCAGGTCGAGGCGATCGCCGCTGGCGAGGGCCAGGCTGCTGCCATCGACGAAGCTGCGGGGTGCGAGTCGCTGCAGCAAGGTCGTGAGGTTCAGAACCAGTACGCCGCGGCCCAACGTGGGCAGGCGGGCTAAGGTGCTCAGGCGGGTGGCGATGATGTCCGGGTGAGGCGCGAAGGCGTCGTAGGGCAGGGTCTCCCACTCGGGGAACTGCAGTACCGGCAGGTCGCTCTCGGCGCTCGCGAAGAAGCTGATTTCGGTGGCGAGCTGCTCGGTCTCGCGGGCGCTCTCAGCGATCACCACCAGCGGGGCATCGGCGCGCGCGGCGGCGCGCGTGAGCGCGAGCGCGTAGGCGCTACCGTGGAGCGCGCCCCAGGCTAGGGCGTTGTCGCCATCGGCGACGGGCGGGGCGAAAACGCTCGCCCGCGAATCGGGGGAATCTGGCATGCGTTGGTCATGGTCGAACGCGCGCCCTGGGCCCATCCGCAACCGCTACGACGCTCCGTCCGGAGGTCGGGCGTGAGGTGCGAGGAAGGCGTTTGGAAAATCCGATGGCGCGGGGCTGCTAGCGGCCGCGTTTGACGACCGTGTGCAGGACGTACTGATATTCGAAGTAGACCACAAAGCCGTCGTATTCCCAACGGGTGATCGGCGGGTCACCTACCGCCGAACGCTGACCCGAAGGCTGGCCGAAGCTGTTGCGCACGCGGTCCATGGTCATGCCCCGCACGGGCACGGTCATGCTGCCCCGTTCGGTGATCGGCTCCATGCGCAGCTCGTCGGCGCGGGCGGCTCCCGCGGCGAGGGCGCTGAGCGCGAACACGGCAAGGGCGGCGGTTCCGACCGCTGCCGCCAGCCGTAGCAGCCGTAGCGGGCGCTCCACTGCGTGTTGGGGAAGTGTGATGGCAGGCGCCTGGTTACGCTTAAACATCGCGACGTTCTCCTACTCCGATCGCGCCCCCGGTAGGGCGTGAGAGCCAGTTTTTATCACCGGCCTGCACCGATTCACAATCGTTGACAGACCCTAGATACCGTTGTTGCGTCGCCAGACGCTTGGCCTTACCATCCGCGCAGCCGTCCAAGCAGTTGATTTAGATACCAATGAGCGGGATGGCTGCGATTTGCCGGTGCCGCCCCGGCAGCTTTGCGGATTCGCACCGAACGCGAGTCTGCCGCCTCTGGAACCACGGTTCTGCGTGTGGGGTCCCACTCTTTCCATGATGATTCGCCCCCTGGAACTGCTTCTCAGTTTGCGCTACCTCCGCGCGCGCACCCGCAGCCGTTTCATCTCCTTCATCGCCCTGGCCTCCACGGTGGGGGTCGGGGTGGGGGTGGCAGCCCTGATCACCGTCATCTCAGTCATGAACGGCTTCAGCGGCGAGCTCCGAGACAACCTCCTGGCCGTCAGTGCGCACGTGACCGTACGCCACCCCGGGGCTGCCCCCGAACAGGGCTGGGACCCAGTGTTGGACACCCTCGAGGGCAGCGACGGCGTCGGTGCCGTGACCGCTTATGTGGAGGGGGAGGGGATGTTGGCCCGCGGCGCCCGCTTGCGCGGCACTCGCGTGGAGGGCGTAGACCCGACGGCGCCCGCCGTGCGTCGCCAGCTCGAGTACGCCCTCGTCGCCGGCGATCTCGCCCGCGTCACGGCGGACAGCCGCGCGGCTCTTATCGGCTCGGGGCTATCGGCTTTATTGGGTGCGCGGGTGGGCGAGCGCCTCAACCTGCTGGTGCCGCGGGTGGGGCCGCGGGGTAAGGTCACGCCGAGCTTCGAGCGAATCACCGTGGCGGGGATCATCGAAGGAGGCGTGCAGGAAATCGACAGCACGCGCCTGGTCATGCACCGGGCCGACGTGGCGGCGTTGCTCGGCCGCGACCCCGCGCACCTCGATGGCGTACGGGTGCAGTTGGAGGATCTCATGGCGGCCCCTCGCGTGGCGGAGCGTTGGCAGGCGCGGCTGCCCGGTGGATTCACGGTGACGGACTGGGCCGATGAGCAGGCCTCCTACTTTCGTGCCGTGGCCACCGAGAAGTTCATGATGTCCCTCATCCTGTCGTTGATCGTGGCGGTGGCCGCCTTCAACGTCGTCGCGACCCTGGTGATGGTGGTGAACGATAAGCGCACGGATATCGCTATCCTGCGGACCATGGGCCTGACGCCTCGCAGCGTGACCTTGGTGTTCTTCGCGCAAGGGTGTCTGATCGGTCTGATCGGCGTGCTGGGGGGGCTGGCCTTGGGGTTACTCATCACGTTGAATCTCGAGACCCTGGTGCCTGCCGTGGAGGGCGTGTTGCGGATCAAGCTGATCCCGACCGACGTCTACTACCTCAACAACATCCCTACGGACGTGCGCGTGCACGAGGTGGCGCTGATCACCCTGGGCGCCTTTGCCCTTTCGGCCCTGTCCACCCTGTACCCGGCGCGGCGCGCAGCCCGGACGCAGCCCGCCGACGCCCTGCGCTACGAGTAGCCCGATGTTGCTGAGCCCCTACGAGTTGGCCATCGGGTGGCGCTACGTGCGCAGCGGACGCGGGCCCGGCTTTCTGTCCTTCATCTCCCTGGTGTCGATGGCCGGCATCGCCACCGGCGTCTTCGTGTTGATCGTCGTGCTCTCGGTAATGAACGGCTTCGAACGCGAGCTTCGCGAGCGCATTCTCGAGGTCACCTCCCACGGCGCGGTGATGGGCTACGGCGGACCGATCGAGGATTGGTCGGCGGTGGAGGCGGTCGCCAGGCGTGATGCCCGGGTGGCGGCGACCGCGCCCTTTATCGACGGCCAGGGGCTGCTGGTCAGCGATGAGGGTCTGACCAGTGGGGTGCAGGTGCGCGGCGTCGTGCCGGTGCGGGAGTCGCAGGTAGCGTCCTTGGAAATGCATCTGCAGGAAGGGTCCCTCGCAGCCCTGGACGAAGCACGCTTTCGCATTCTCATCGGCCGAGCGCTGGCGCAATCGCTGGCGGTGGACATCGGCGATCGGGTCACGCTGCTGATCCCCGAGGCCAACGTCACGCCCGCTGGCGTGTTGCCGCGCCAGCGTCGCTTCGAGGTGGCGGGCATCTTCGAGGCGGGTATGCACGAGTACGATCGTCGCCTCGCGTTCGTGCTCCTGCGGGACGCTCAGGCGCTCTATCGCCTGGGCGATCGCATCACGGGCGTGCGCCTGAAGTTTCACGACCTCTTCGATGCACCGCGCGCCGTGCGCGATATCGCCCTGGAGGTGGGTGAGATCTTCTACGTGCGCGATTGGACCCGTGAGCACGCCAACTTCTTCCGTGCGATCGCCCTCACCAAGAGCGTCATGTTCATCATTCTGCTGCTGGTGGTGGCGGTGGCGGCCTTCAACATCGTGTCCACCCTGATCATGGTGGTGAACGAGAAGCGAGGCGACATCGCCATCCTGCGCACCAACGGGGCCTCGCCCGCGAGCATGCTGGGGGTATTCATCATCCAAGGCGGTACGATTGGCATCGTCGGCACCCTGGTCGGCCTGGCCGCCGGCGCCCTGGTGACCCTGAACCTCGATCAGTTGGTGACCTGGGCGGAGGCGTTCACCGGGGGGTCGCTGATCGATGCGAGTATCTACTACATCGACGATCTGCCGGCGGACCTGCGCCTCTCGGACCTGACGCTCATCTGTGGCACGGCCCTGGCCCTGTCCCTGCTCTCGACCCTGTATCCAGCCTGGCGCGCTTCGACCACCGCGCCGGCGGAGACCCTACGCCATGAAAGCTGATACCTCTTCCACCGCTGCCACATCACTCGCCTGCGAGGGCCTCGTGCGAAGCTTTGGCGATGGCGAGCATCAGGTGGAGGTCCTGAAGGGGATCGACCTGCACGTGAGCCGTGGGGAGCGCCTGGCCATCATCGGCGCCTCGGGTTCCGGCAAGACCACCTTGCTGCAGCTTCTCGGTGGCCTGGATACGCCGACGCACGGGCGCGTGCTGATCAACGGCGAAGACGTTGCCCGCATGGGCGAGGCAGCGCGCGGCCGGTGGCGTAACGCCCACGTGGGGTTCGTGTACCAGTTTCACCACCTATTGCCTGAGTTCACCGCGTTGGAGAACGTGGCGATGCCACTGCTCATTCGTCGCGAGCGGCCGTCCGACGCCCTGGTCAAGGCGCAGGACCTGTTGGAACGGGTGGGCCTCGGCGCGCGCTTGCGCCATCGCCCCTCGGAGCTCTCCGGGGGCGAGCGCCAGCGGGCGGCCGTCGCCCGTGCCCTGGTGACCTCGCCGGTGGTGGTGTTGGCCGATGAACCCACCGGTAACCTGGACCGTCCGACCGGGCGCCAGGTCTTCGAGCAGATGCTCAAGCTGAATGAGGACACGGGGGCGAGCCTGGTGGTGGTGACCCACGATCCGGAGCTCGCCGCTGCCATGGATCGCGTGTGCCGTCTCGACGAGGCCGGTCTGCACGAAGAAAAGCCGTGAAAACGGCGTAAACCCAGCGATAGGCGATACCGCCCGCGGTCCCGCTGGAGCGATCCTGAGGTCCCGGCGAGGGTAGCGGCTCGTAGAGCGACTATCCTCGCGCGCCCGAAGGATCGACGCGTGCCCGCGTGGCTTGCCTGCCTTGTCCTGCTCGCCGTTTGCCTGGTGCACCGGTTGCCCGAGCTACCTGCTTTGGCGCCCGTGTCAGCGGGGGGCGTTGGGGTAGTCGTCACTGTGATGATGCTCGCGATGGGGCGGTGCCTTCGGGGGTGGCGCGGCGTCGTGGGTGTGCTGACCGTGACCCTGATGATCGCCGGCTACGCCTTCCTCTCCGCCAGCGTGCGGTTGGAGGGGCGCCTGCCGCTCGGCCAGCATGGCATGAGCGTGCGGGTGCAGGGTCACGTCGTCGACGTGCCGCGCCAGCGGGCGGATCGCTGCGAGTTCCTGCTCGAGACACGCACGCTTAACGGGCGCGAACAGCGTCTGCGTTTGCAGGTGCGGTGGTACGGCGAGGACACGTGTCAGCCGCTGCGCCCCGACCATCGTTGGGAACTCGTGCTGCGCCTCGCTCTGCCGCGGGCGGCGGCCAATCCCGGTCTGCCGTCGCGCGAGCGCCGGTGGTTTCGTGCGCATGTGGATGGGCGCGCTTGGGTACGCGCGGAGTTCGAGCCCCGGTGTATCGAAGGCCATCGCGGTCGGGCCCCGATCGCGCGTGCTCGGCGTGCCCTGGCGCAACGTATGCGCGCGGCGCTGCCGTCCTCGGTGGCCGATGCCTACCCACTGCTCGCGGCGCTCACCCTGGGATTGGGGAAACCCTTCTCGCCGTCGGTCCGCGACGCCCTGACGGCAACGGGGACGGGGCACCTATTCGCTATTTCCGGCCTGCACATCGGCTTGCTCGGTGCCCTCTGTCTCGCCCTGGGGAAGGCAGCTGGCGCCTTGCGTAGGCGACCTGCGCCCTCGCGTTGGCCCTCGGCGTTGGCCCTTGGCGCGGCGGGCGCCTACGCGGTGCTCGCGGGGTTTACGGTGCCCACGCAGCGAGCGCTGTTGGCCTTGGCGGTGGTCGTGGTGGGGGCGCGGCTGCTGAGGCGATCGGTAGGCGCGGCCAGCGCGCTCGGGTTGGCGTTAGTCGGTGTGCTGTTGCTCGACCCCTTCGCGCCCTTGGACGAAGGCTTCTGGTTGTCCTTCCTCGCCGTGTCATGCCTGCTGATCGGGCGCGTGCGTGCCCCGGCGGCGCCCTGGTGGGCGTTGGCCCAGCTTCGCCTGGGTCTGGGGCTGGTGCCGATCGGTCTCTGGGTGTTTGGCCAGGTGAGTATCGTTGCACCCCTCGCCAATCTGCTCGTCGTGCCGCTCTTCGGGGTACTTATCGTACCGCTTAGCCTACTGGGCGTGCTGCTGGCAGCGGTGGCGCCGGCGTTGGCAGCAGCGCCCCTGTGGGTTGCTGGCAAGAGCTTGCTGGCGGTGCTCGAGGCGTTGGAATGGGCAGGTGGCTGGCCTGGCGCTCGACTGTCATTCCCGTACGGTCCATCCCCGTGGATGCTACTGACGGCACAGGTGGGCGTACTGCTGCTATTCGCCAGAGGCCTGCCAGGGCGGTGGGTCGGCGCCGGGCTGGGAATTCCGTTGCTCGCATCGCTCCTGGTCGTGAGCGAGGGACGCGGGGTCGATCTGCCGCCGGGTGCCGTGCGCGTCACGCTCCTGGACGTCGGCCAGGGGCTGGCGAGCGTGGTGCAGACGCGCAATCACGTGATGCTGTACGACGCGGGCCCCGCCTATTACGGGGGTGGTAGTGCCGGGGGTGCAGTGGTGATGCCTTACCTCGCGAGCCTCGGGGTTCGGTCACTGGATCGGGTGGTCATCTCCCATGGCGATAGTGATCACGCAGGCGGCCTAGATGCTGTGTTGCGCGGCTACGCTGACACGGCGGTGCTGGCGGGTGGCGGGTCCTCGCCTTGGCCCGCGTGCCGCGCCGGGCAACGGTGGGAGTGGGATGACGTGCACTTCGCCGTGCTGCATCCCTCGTCCTCGCGTTGGAAGGGGAACGATGGTTCCTGTGTGTTGCGCGTTTCCGTTGGGCAGGGCGCGCAGTTGCGCAGTGTCCTGCTCACCGGGGATATCCAACATCGTGCGGAGGCGCACCTGGTGCAGCGGGAGAGGACGCCCTTGAAGGCGGACGTGGTAGTCGCCCCGCACCACGGGAGTGCCAGTTCATCGACACCCGCGTTCGTGGCGGCGACGACGCCACAGCACGTGCTGTTCGCCTGCGGCTTCAGTAATCGTTGGAACTTTCCCCACCCCGCGGTGCTGGCGCGTTGGAGAGACGCGGGCGCCGCCACGCACGTGACGGGGAGTGACGGCGCGTTGACAGTGACCCTGCGTCCTGGCGAGGTCTCCGCGGTGACCCATGAACGGCGCCGAGGGCGGCGATACTGGTCAGTCCCCTAGCAGCGTCGAAGGCAGCGATGGCGCGGATCACGTATCATCTGCGCCTGTTTCGCGGTCTGGAGCAGCAATCCCACCATGTTCGAAATCGTGAGCGCCGGCGGCTGGCTGATGTTGCCGTTGATCATGTGTTCGGTAGTGGCGGCCGCCATTACCGTCGAACGCCTGTGGGCGTTACAGCGCAAGCGGGTCTTGCCCGCCGACCTGTCGGCCAAGGTTGCCGTGTGGGTGGAAAAGCAACAGCTCGACGATCGCCACGTGCGAGCCCTGCAGGAGAACTCACCGCTCGGCCGCATCCTCGCCGCTGGCGTCGCGCGGCGTAACGCCAATCGCGAGCTGATCAAGGAGAGCATCGAGGATACGGGTCGCCAGGTGATTCACGACCTCGAGCGGTTCCTGAACACCCTCGGTACGATTGCCGCTATCTCACCGCTCCTCGGTCTCCTCGGTACGGTCGTCGGCATGGTCAAGGTGTTCGCCGCCATCACCCTTCAGGGGGTGGGCAATCCCGAGGTATTGGCTGGTGGTATCTCCGAGGCGTTGATCACCACCGCGGCTGGGCTCTCCATTGCGATTCCTGCCCTCGTCGCCTATCGCTACCTGCGCCGTCGGGTGGACACGTTGGTGCTCGAGATGGAGCAGGAGGCGATCACCCTGGTCGATGCGCTCGTGCGCGGTGATGGCACCTCGGCCCAGCCGGCCGCAGAGCCCGGCAAGGCGGCCCGAGCAGCCGCTGGTGGGCGAGGCGAGCGCCGCGAGCAGGCGGCCGGGGGCCGGGCCGGTAAGGGGGCGCCGGCGCCGGACGCGCGTTCCTCACGGCGGCGAGCGAACTCGTGAAGCTCAGCGCTCGCGGCAACGAAGAGCCGGACGTCAATCTCACTTCCCTGATCGACGTCGTGCTGTTGCTGCTGATCTTCTTCATGGTCTCCACCAGCTTCATCCAGGAGACAGAACTCAGCATCCAGCTGCCCGAGGCGTCTCTCGACGAGGCGACGCCAGAGCCGAGGTCCATCGAAGTGGCGGTGTCTGCGGCCGGGGGCTACTTCGTCAATGGTAAGGCCCTCGTGAACGATCAGCCGCGCACCTTGCGCCGCGCCCTGGAGCGCGAACTCGGTGAGGATCTCAACGATCCGAGTCGTATCCCGTTGGTGGTCAGGGCCGACGCCAACGCCACCCACCAAGCTGTAGTGACCGCGATGGACGTGGCGGCGCGCATCGGCCTTACGCGCGTGGACATCGCCACGGTCTCGAGCGGCGGCAGTCCCAGCCCCAGCCCCTGAGGCTTGAGCGGCGCCCGCCAGTGAGCCCCCGCGAGTGAGCCCGCCGTGTCAGTGAGCACATCCGCGCCGTCCACGGCCAGTGTGTACCGACGCCTGCTCGCCTACGCGCTGGCGCATCGGGGCGTGCTCATCGCTGCGGTCTTCGCCAACCTGCTCTACGCGGGCACGGACAGCGGCTTTGCCTTCCTGATCAAGCCCCTGCTCGACGGCAGCTTCGCCGAGCGCGATGGCAGCGTCGTCGCCCTGATTCCCGCGGCCGTGCTCGGCCTCTTCGCCCTGCGCGGGGTGGCAGGCTTCGTCGGCGAGTACTGCATGAACTGGGTCTCCCGCCAGGTGATTACGCGCCTTCGAGAGGAGGTGCTCGGGCACTACCTGCGGATGTCCTGCGGCGGGTACGACCGCAGCTCTGCTGGCGAGCTGCTGTCGCGCTTGACCTACAACATCGAACAGGTGGCTCACTCGGCCACCAAGACCTTGGCGGTGCTCGTGCGCGACACGCTGACCATCGTGGGCCTGTTCGCCCTGATGCTGTACCTGAGCGCGTTGCTCACCTTGTTCATCGCCGTGGTGGCGCCGCTGATCGGGCTCGTCATCGTGTGGGTGGGGAAACGCTTCCGCCGCTACAACAAGCGCATTCAGGAGTCGATGGGGAGCGTCACGCGGGTGGCCGAAGAGGTGATCTCCGCGCATCGGGTGATCAAGATATTCAATAGCCAAGCGCGTGAGGCGGAGCGGTTTGCCCGAGCCAGCCATTTGAACCGCAAGCTGCACATGCGCCTGGTGGTGGCCCAGGGGGCGAGCGATGCCGTCATCATGATGCTGGCGGCGATCGGTGTGGCCAGCATCATCTTCGTGGCGACCCTGGAGACGATGGACATCACCGCGGGCAGCTTCGCTGCCTTTCTCGGCGCCATGACCCTGATGATGGCGCCGCTCAAACGTCTCACCAGCCTCAACGCCAACCTGCAGCAGGGTATCGCCGCAGGCGAGAACATCTTCTCCCTCCTCGACTCACCGCTGGAGGGGGAGGGCGGTGACCTGCGCGTCGAGCGGGCGAGGGGAGAGGTGAGCCTTGAGGGCGTGGGCTTCGCGTACGACCCGAGCAAGGGCTACGTTCTGCGCGACATCAACCTGCAGATCGAGGCAGGTGAGACCGTCGCCTTCGTCGGTCGGTCCGGCGCCGGCAAGACGTCGCTGGTGAGTCTCCTGCCGCGCTTCTACGACGTGAGCGAGGGGCGCATCACCCTCGACGGGCACGCGCTCGGGGACTACGCCCTCGACAGCCTGCGCGATCAGATCGCCCTGGTCAGCCAGGATGTCACCCTCTTCAACGATACGATTGCCGCCAACATCGCCTACGGTGCGCCGCGCAGCGTGTCGCCACAGGAACTCGACGCCGTCGCCCGAGCGGCCCATGTGAGTGAGTTCGCGCAGGCGCTGCCGGAGGGCTTGCAGACCATGGTCGGGGATCGTGGCGTGCTGCTCTCCGGGGGGCAGCGGCAGCGTATTTCGATCGCTCGTGCCCTGCTCAAGGGGGCGCCCATCCTGATTCTCGACGAGGCGACTTCGGCCCTCGACACACAGAGCGAGCACCATATCCGGGCCGCCTTGGATACCCTCGTGCGTGGTCGCACCACCCTCGTGATCGCCCACCGCTTGTCCACGATCGAGAATGCGGACCGCATCGTCGTGCTACACGAGGGCATGGTGGTGGAGCAGGGCACGCATTCCTCCCTGCTGGCACAGAATGGCCACTACGCGAGCTTGCACCAACTGCAACGCAGTCAGAGTGAGCTCACCGCGTCGGCGGGCGGCGCGGTGAAGACGACGGTCAGCCCGTCCACGTCGTGAGCGGCCTGCGGGTGAGGGTCGAGTCCGCCCTGAACCGGGTCTGGTACCCCAGCGATCAGGCAACACCGGCTCGCCGCGTGCTCGCCGGCGCTTACCGCCTGCTCACCACGCCGCTCGAGTGGCTGTTCCGCGCCATCGTCGCCGCCCGCTATCGCGCCTATCGGAACGGATCGCTATGCGCGCAACGGGTGGGCGTGCCGGTGGTGGTGATCGGCAACCTCACGGTGGGCGGCACGGGCAAGACCCCGTTCACGTGCTATCTCGCGCGTTGCTTGGCCGAGGATGCCGGGCTGCGGGTTGGCATCGTGACCCGCGGCTATGGAGCGCAACGGGAAGATGGGGTGACGCCCGTGCGAGTCGACGCGTCGAGTGATGCGCACGAGGTGGGCGACGAGCCTGTCTTGCTGGCGACGCTGAGCGGGTCAGCGGTCATGGCTGGCCGTAATCGGGTGGCGGCGGCGCGCGCGTTGGCGGAGGAGGTGGATGTACTGCTCGCGGACGACGGACTCCAGCACCTGCGCCTGGCGAGGGATCTCGAGATCGTACTCCTGGATTTACAAAGGGGCGTGGGCAACGGACGCCTCCTTCCTTGCGGTCCACTTCGCGAACCACCGTCGCGCCTGCGCGATGTCGATGCGCTCGTCCTCACGGGAGCGGCCTCGCCTTCTCGGGCAGCGGATAGCGTTGCCGGCGCACTGCCGCCGGGGGCGCCGACGCCACTGCGGGCCGCGGTGTCATTGACCACGGCTTACGCCATCGCTTCCCCGGACCATGAGTGCGCGCTCTCGCGCTTTGCGGGTGCACCCGTGCATGCCGTCGCCGGCATCGCCGACCCGGCGAGGTTCTTCGCCCTGCTCCGACGGTCGGGGCTGGAGATCATCGAGCACCCCCTGGCGGACCACGCGCTACTGGATGCGAAGACCATCGCCTTCGACGACGAGATACCGGTGCTGATGACGGAGAAGGATGCGGTAAAATGCCGGTCTTTCGCGGACGCGCGCTGCTGGGCGGTGCGCTTGGACGTGCAGATGGCGCCGGAGGCCCGCAAGGCCCTCGTCGCGTCGGTTGTGGCGCTGTGCGCGCAAGGAGCCCTGAATGGATCGTAAGCTTCTGGAAATCGTGGCCTGCCCGGTATGCAAGGGAAAGCTCGAGTATTGGCCCGGACAGAAGGAGCTCGTGTGCCGCGCCGATCGCCTCGCCTTCCCCATCCACGACGGTATTCCGGTCATGCTGGAGGAAGAGGCGCGCAAGCTCAGCCTGGAAGAGCTGGATCGACAGGCCGGCGCCTGAGTCGCACTTTCAGGGTAGGTGCCTCGCGTGGCCCTGACTCCACCCCGCCCATGACCTTCCGTATCGTCATTCCGGCGCGCCACGCCTCCGTGCGATTGCCGGGCAAGGCCCTCCTCGATATCGCCGGTGAGCCCCTCGTCGTTCGCGTGATGCGCCGTGCTCAGCTGAGCGGGGCCAGCGAAGTGTTGGTGGCGACGGATCACCCGGCCATCGCCGAGGCGGTGCGCGATGCCGGCGGCGATGTGCAGATGACCGACACGACGCATCAGTCCGGCACCGATCGGGTGGCCGAGGTCGCGCGCACGCGCGCCTGGCCCGAGGACGCCGTGGTGGTGAATGTTCAGGGCGATGAGCCGCTGATCCCGCCGGCGGTGATCGGCCAATGCGCCGCCGTACTGGGTCAGGATGCGCAGGCCGATATCGCTACCCTCGCATGGCCCATCGCTGATGCGCAGGAGTTCGCCAGTGCGGACGTGGTGAAGGTGGTCTGCGATCAGCGTGGGGACGCCTTGTACTTCTCCCGTGCCGCCATTCCCTTCGATCGAGACGGCACGCCCGCGCCGGCTACGCCTGCGGCCCTGCGTCACATCGGGTTGTACGCCTATCGGGTGCGTTCGCTATTGCGTTTGGCCGAGACGCCACCCGCGGAACTCGAGCAGCGCGAGCGCCTCGAGCAGCTGCGCGCCCTCTGGCTGGGGATGCGGATCCGCGTGGCCGTGGCCGAGGCGTTGCCGCCTCGCGGCGTCGATACGGCACAGGATTTGGAACTCGCCCGCCAAGCCATTGGCAACTAGGAGTTGAGCGTGGCCGATACACACCGGGCAGCCTCCGTGCTCTTCGTCTGCATGGGGAATATCTGCCGATCACCTACGGCGCAGGGAGTGTTCGAGAGCGTGGTGCACGCGCAGGCACCAGACCTCGCGGTCGAGCTGGACTCCGCGGGCACCCACGCCTACCACGTGGGCCAACCGCCTGATCGGCGCTCGCAAGCCGCGGCCCTGGCCCGGGGCTACGACCTTTCCGCCCAACGGGCTCGTCAGGTGGCCGTGGACGACTTCTATCGCTATTCGTGGATCCTGGCCATGGACCGGGACAACCTGTCTGCCCTCACGGCCATGGAGCCCAGCGATGGGACCGCCGAGGTGGGGCTGTTCCTGCGCTTCGCCGCGAATGCGGATGTGGTGGAGGTGCCCGACCCCTACTACGGCGACGGGCTCGGCTTCGAGCGCGTGCTCGACCTGGTGGAGGACGCTGCCCACGGCTTGCTGGCGCATGTGCGCGAGCAAGCCGGGGGGCATCCGCGCTAGTCGTTCGCGGCGGCGGCCGGTGGCTTGGGCGGCGTGCTGTCGCCGCCACCGGAAGTGCCACCGCTGCTGCTAGGTGCCGGCGTCGGGGCGGGCGTCGGGGCGGGCGTCGGGGCGGGCGTACTGCTCACCGGCTTGGGCGCCTCCGGCGCGGACGAGGGCGCGGGCGTGCTGGGGATGGCAGGCTTCGGGGGCGCTGCGTCCTGGGATGGCGACTTCGCGGCGCCTTCCCCGGCATCACCTCCGCGGGCTTCGCGCCGGCCGCCGCCACCGTCGCCCCCCTGGCTGGCAGGTGGGCGCTCGCTACCACCCGCCGACGAGGCGGTAGGTGCCTGATCGCCGCCGCCGCCGGTCTCCGCTCCCGTGTTCTGTGCGCCGTCCTGGGTGCCGGCGTTGGTGCCTTCGCCTTCGCCGTTGCCCGCGCCACCGCGTCGGCGACGACGGCCGCCACGACGGCCGCGTCGGCGCCCGCTGGGACGCTCGCCGCTCTCCGTGCCGGCGCCGGCGTCCGCCGGTCCGTTCGAGGACGGTGCGTTGTTGGCGGGCGCATCGGCCTTTGCGTTGGCGTCTGCCGCTGCACCGCTGTCCGGTGCCGCCACCGCTGCGTTGGGTGCGCCAGCGTTGGCGTTGGTCTCGCCCTCACCGGTGTTGCCGCGCCGGCTGCCGCCGCGGCCGCCGCGGCTGCGCCGCGACTGTTGCTGTTCGTTGCTGGCGCTGGCGCCGTCCTCGCCTGCGCCGCTGCTGCTGCGGCGACCGCGTGAGCGGCGGCTACCGCCCTCGGCACGATTCTCTCCGTCGCGCGACGAGCGGCCATCGCTCCCAGCACCGCGAGCGCCTTCGCCCTCGGTGCGACGACCGCTGCCGCCGCGGCGAGTGCCGCGCTTGCGCCCGTTGGCGCTACGCGACTGACCCGACCCGCTGTTACCGCCCGAGCGACCCCCGCCCGAGCCACCGCTGCGGCGCGCGTTGGCCGCCGTGCGGCCGCGGCTCGGCGTCTTCGCCGTGGTGTCCTCCTCGGGCGTTTCCGCCTGCGCCTCGCCGCCGAGGACGCCGGACATCCAAGCCATCATCTTGGTGATCACCCCGGGCTGTGGTTCGGGCTGTTCGGCGATCTTGACGGTCGGGGCAGGGGCGGGCGAGTCCGGCACCACATTCTGCACGGCGGGTGCCTCCGAACGGGCAGGCGGCGTCGGTGCCACCTTCGGCGCTTCTTCCTCCGCCGGCGGCGCCAGGCGATAGCTCACGTCGGCGTTTTCCGGCAGATCCACCTCGTCGGTCCGGACCCGGCGAAGGTTGTAGTTCGGCGTCTCCAAGTTGGGGGTGGGCACGACTACCACCCGCACGCCGTTACGGGACTCGATGCTGCCGATGTTCTCGCGCTTCTCGTTCAGCAGGTAGGTGCCCACCTCCACGGGAAGCTGCGCCACCACCAGCGCGGTCTTCTCCTTGCGGGCCTCCTCGCCGATCAGGCGCAGGCAGGCTAGGGACAGAGATTCCACGTCGCGGATGTTGCCTTGGCCGTTGCAGCGTGGGCACACGATGTTGGCAGACTCGTCGAGGGACGGGCGCAGGCGCTGGCGCGACATCTCCAACAGGCCGAAGCGCGAGATGCGCCCGATCTGGATGCGGGCGCGATCCATCTTCACCGCCTCGCGCAGGCGGTTCTCGACCTCGCGTTGGTTGCGCGAGGGGCCCATGTCGATGAAGTCGATCACGATCAGGCCGCCGATGTCGCGCAGGCGCAGCTGGCGGGCGATCTCGTCGGCCGCTTCGAGGTTGGTGTTGAGGGCCGTGGTCTCGATGTCATCGCCCTTGGTCGCTCGAGCGCTGTTGATGTCGATGGACACCAGGGCCTCGGTGGGGTCGATGACGATGCTACCCCCGGAGGGCAGGCTCACGGCGTGGGCGAAGGCCGACTCGATCTGGCTTTCGATCTGGAAGCGCGTGAAGAGGGGGACTTCGTCCTCATAGAGCTTCACCCGACGGGTCTGCGTGGGCATGACCTGTTCGACGAAGGTCTTAGCGTCGTTGAACACCGTGGTGTCGTCGATGAGGATCTCGCCGATGTCCGCATTGAAGTGGTCGCGGAGGGCGCGAATCATCAGGTTCGAGTCCTGGTACACCAGGAACGATGCGGAGCGCCCCTCGCAGGCCTCCTCGATGCTGGTCCACAGGCTCATCAGGTAGCGCAGGTCCCAGTCCAGTTCCTCCTGCGAGCGGCCGACACCGGCGGTACGCACGATCAGGCCCATGCCCTCGGGCACGTCGAGGCTGGCGAGGATCTCGCGCATCTCGGCCCGGTCCTCCGCCTCGATGCGGCGAGAGACGCCGCCGGCGCGAGGGTTGTTCGGCATCAGGACGAGGAAGCGACCCGCGAGGCTGATGAAGGTGGTGAGGGCGGCCCCCTTGTTGCCGCGCTCCTCCTTCTCCACCTGCACGACGACCTCCTGGCCTTCGCGCAACACCTCCTTGATGTCGACGCGCGAGCCGCCGTCGGGCTTACTCTGGAAGTAGCTGCGGGAGACTTCCTTCAGCGGCAGGAAGCCATGACGCTCCGCCCCGTAGTCGACGAAAGCAGCTTCTAAGCTACGTTCGATTCGGGTGATACGTCCTTTGTAAATATTGCCTTTTTTCTGTTCCCTTGAGGGCGTCTCGATATCGAGGTCATAGAGCTTTTGGCCGTCGACGGTGGCCAAGCGCAACTCTTCTTGCTGAGTTGCATTGACGAGAATTCTTTTCATGAGTGGTCTGACCGAAGAGGGGGTCGCCTGCGGGGCGCTCGGCAGGGGCGTCGCTGAATCTCGCGTTCATGGTGGTCGTTGCAGACACACTTGGCTCCAAACTCGGCTGCTGCCCTTACACGCAATGGTGGCGGCGGGGCGCTGCCGGAAAAACACTCACCACCCGCTGGTCCAGGTCCGAAGATCTGGAACCGCGAGCGGAATGGAGACGGGTGACGAACGACGCCAGACGCGCGACTCGAAAGCGGGCGCCAGCGCTGCCGGCCGGCCTGGGGGCGACCCAGGGTTCAATTGAATCCCGGGCCCGAAAAACGCAGTATGGCGCGCTTCGGGGGCCTGTGCGGATACTCGCGTCACCGGCCCTCGGGGGCACGGCGTGCGCCGGAAAACTGCCGGCGGGTCACGCGGTTATACGCACCCGCGGAGAATAACAGAGCGCGCTATGCCAAACCAGTACTGCACCGCGTGGGGCGTCATCGCATGTTTCGGGAGTGATCGATGAGTGACCAGGGCGAGCACTCGACGGTGCGCCAGGTGGTCGTCGACCCCGAGTACGCGGGCCAACGGCTGGACAACTTTCTGCTGCGCGAACTCGGGGACGTGCCACGCAGCGTCGTCTACCGCATCGTGCGTAAGGGCGAGGTGCGGGCGAACGGTGGTCGAGTGGCCGTGAGCTATCGCCTGCAAGCCGGTGATCGCATTCGTATTCCACCGGTGCGACGGGCCCCGAGCGGCGACAGCTCGGGCGCCGCCGCGAGCGCGTCGAGCGCCATCGCCTCCCAGCTCGAGGCGAGCATCCTGTACGAAGATCGCCGCCTGTTGGTGCTGAACAAACCCGCTGGCATCGCAGTGCACGGGGGCAGCGGAATCCGCGCCGGGGTGATCGAGGCTCTGCGCCACATGCGGCCGGTCGAGCGCGCCATGGAGCTGGTGCACCGCTTAGATCGCGAGACATCTGGCTGTTTGCTAGTGGCGAAAAAACGCAGTCTTCTCAGAGCTTTGCATGAGAAAATTCGAGAGCGTCACATGGATAAGCGGTACCTGGCGCTGGTCAAGGGCGACTGGCAGCTGGGCGAGCAGCTGATCGACGCGCCCATGCTCACCCACCAGCGACGCGGTGGTGAGCGGTGGGTGAGCGTCGATGAGGCAGGCAAGGCGGCGAGGACCCGCTTCCGGCCTATCCAGCTCTTCGGGCGCTGGAGCTTGATCGAGGCCGAACTGGAGACCGGTCGCACTCACCAGATCCGCGTGCATGCTGCCCATGCCGGGCACCCGCTGGCGGGCGATCCGCGTTATGGCGACGCGCAGGCGGGCGCCCCGGCTGGCCTCGACCGAATGTTCCTGCACGCCCACTCCGTGGCCTTCGACTGGCCGGACAGCGGTGAGCCGTTCCACGTCAGTGCGCCCTTGGACGACGCTCTGCGTGACACCATCGATCGGCTCGAGGCGGCGCAAGGGCGTTCTGCGGCCCGGGCCCGCGAGAAGGGACGCCATCGCTAGTGCCGCCAGGATCGGCGTGCTCAGCCCGTGGCGGGGATCGCTACGCCCAGCGATCGCAGGGTCGTGCTCAGCCAGATCATGGGCAGGCCGATCAGGGCCGTGGGATCGTTACTGTGGAAGGTGCTCATCAGGGTGATCCCCAGCCCCTCGGACTTCAGGGCACCCGCGCAATCCAGGGCGTGTTCGTGGTCCAGGTAAGCCTCGATATCGTGCTCTTCGAGGGGGCGGAGCACGACCCTCGTGACGTCGATGTGCTCGCGCCACTCCTCGGCGGCGGGTCCGAGCACGCACACCGCCGTGTGGTAGGTGACCACTCGCCCGGCGCTGTGGCGTAGCTGTTCGGTGGCGCGGTCGCGCGTTCCCGGCTTGCCGAGAATTCGGCCTTCGCACTCCGCCACCTGGTCGCTCCCGATCACCAGCGTCGGCGCTGTGCTGCCCAGGCGCTCTTGGGCGCGGGCCGCTTTGGCGGCGGCCAGGCGGGCCGCCAACGCGGGCGGCTGCTCGTCTGCCCTCGGCGCCTCGTCCACGTCTGGCGAGAGCGTGTCGAAGGGGATCTGAAGGCGGCTCAGCAGCTCGCGGCGATAGCTCGAGCCGGAGGCGAGGACCAGGATCGGTGACGCTGTTTCGACGCCTTCTTTTGACACGTGTAGGGGCTCCGATTTACATTTGGCGGTTTATGCGCATCTCACTGTTCGACCGCTTGTCCTACGAGCGCCTCGGCGAGCGGCGCGCCGGTTTCGAGGTCAGCGCCGCGCTCGATCGCTGCGAGCGCTTGCGCGAGGTCGGAGCCGCCGAGGACGAGGTTACCCTGCACGCTGACGCCGAGCCCCACGCGCACGGGGTGCGCTTGTGCGGTCGTGTGAGCGGCGAGGTTAGCGTGACTTGCTGTCGCTGTCTGCGGCGAGTGGCCATCGCGGTAGATCGTGAGATCGATCTGGTGGTGGTTGGCTCGGAAGCGGCGATGGATGCGTTGCCGGATTCGGCAGATGCCCACTACGCGCCAGACCTGATGGGGCGCCTGGTGGACATCCTGGAGGAGGAGGTGCTGCTCGCGCTGCCCGACTTCCCCAGTCATGCGGAACAGGACTGCGAGCCACCGGCGTTACCCGCCGGGGTGGATACGCAAGCGCCGCGGGAAAGCGATGCCCGCGAGCCAGAAGAGACACAGCGTCCCTTTGCCGCCGCGTTGGCGGGCATTGGGCGCAAGGAAGACAACCAACCGGAGTAGTAGCCAATGGCTGTTCAGCAGAACCGCACCACCCCGTCGAAGCGAGGCATGCGCCGCGCCCACGACGGCTTGAAGAAGCCTGCCCTGTCCATCGACCCCACGAGTGGCGAGACCCACCTTCGCCATCGCGTGTCCGCCGACGGTTACTACCGCGGCAAGCGGGTGATCGAGCCTAAGGCCGAGATTGAGATCGACGACGAGGAATAAGTCGTCGTTCGACCCGTGGTGGTGATGGATCGAAGGGAGTACTAGGTGATCTATCCGAGGATCGCCGGCACCGGCCGGTATCTGCCTGAGAAAGTCCTCACTAACCACGACCTGGAGAAGATGGTCGATACCTCGGACGAGTGGATTCGCGCTCGAACGGGTATCGGCAAGCGCCACGTCGTGTCCGAAGGCGAGACCACCTGCGATCTCGCCGAGAAGGCCGCGCGGCTCGCCATGGAAGCGGCGGGCGTGCAGCCGTCCGACCTCGACCTCATCGTCGTCGGCACCACCACGCCCGATCAGATCTTCCCGAACGTGGGTTGCCTGCTCCAGGATCGCCTCGGCGCGTACGGCTTTCCGGCCTTCTCCCTGGAGGCGGCGTGTGCCGGCTTCATCTACGCGCTAGGTGTAGCGGACAAGTTCGTGCGCAGCGGTTCCTCACGCTGCGCCCTCGTGGTGGGTGCCGAGTCCATCTCTCGGATCATCGACTGGACCGACCGCGGCACCTGTGTGCTGTTCGGTGACGGCGCCGGCGCGGTCGTCCTCACCCCGTCGGAGGAGACGGGTGTGCTCAGCACCCATCTGCATGCGGATGGCAAGCATCACGAACTGCTCGGCGTGTCGTCGGGCATCTCCAAGGGCTTCGACAACATCCGCTCCGGCAACGACTTTGTGCGGATGAAGGGCAACGAAGTGTTCCGTGTGGCCGTGAACACCCTCGGGGGTGCGGTAATGGAGGCCCTCGCCGCCAACGGCGTGGAGAAGAGTGACGTCGATTGGTTGGTGCCGCACCAAGCCAACATCCGCATCATTCAGGCGATTGCCAAGAAGCTCGACATGCCCATGGAGCGCGTGGTGACGACGGTCGAAGATCACGGCAACACCTCCACCGCCTCCGTGCCCATGGCGCTCGACGTCGCGGTGCGGGATGGGCGCATCAAGCGCGGCGACCTGATGTTGCTGGAAGCGTTCGGTGGTGGGTTTACCTGGGGCTCGGCCCTGGTGCGCTACTAGTATCCTGTCACGCTAGTTCGTTGAAGAATACGCGGGTGCTTTTTGCCTCTGAGCACGCTGCTCCTCCTCCCGTGGGGCCTGCCACGCTCGTCGTCGCGCCGCACTCAGGAACAAAAAGCCCCGTGCGTATTCTTCAACGAACTAACGTGACAGGACACTAGAGCGTCTTGGCGTTCAGAGGGGCCGCGGTCGCGGCGCCTCGACATTCTCTCGATTGTGATGGGCCTCGACGGGCCGGGTCGCCTCAGGGCTTGCGGGCGACGTGCTCCATCCACACCTGGTAGGGGCTCCAGGTGTCTTGCGCGCTGGTGCGCGGCAACGCGGTGACGCGCGCGGCCTTCGTCGGCTGCTGCACGATAGCGTGTTGATGAGGGCCGCTTTCGACCCGTTCTTTCCAGACACGATAGGGATCCCAGCCCCTATCCGGCGTGTCCTCGACCGAGGTGTCGGCCGGCTTCAGCGTGGCCGCTGAGCTCATATTTTGACTCCGTCCATAAGTCAGGGACGGCAAGTATAGGGTTTCTTCCTTATAGATTGTGTGAACCTTGTCACACGCGAAGGGGGATTCCGTGTGAACTCGTGTAACCGTGTAGGGCGGGCGGGTGTGCTTCAGAGGGATCTGACGCTGGGGAAGGGAGTAATCGTGGCGCCTTGGGCGGCGACGACGGGGGGCGAGGCGGTTACGGCGATCCCGAAGTGCTCCAGGGGCCTTGGGCGACCTATCTCATAGCCTTGGGCGAAGTCGAGGCCGATATCGCGCACCCGCGAGAGGGTGTGCTCGTTCTCCACGAACTCGGCCACGGTCTGTTTGCCGGCGTGATGGCCTATCTGATTGATGAGTTCCAGGAATCGCGCGTCCTCGTCGCTCGCCCCCGCCTCACGCACGAAGCTGCCATCGATCTTAAGGTAACTCACGGGCAGCTTGCGCAGGTACGGGAAGGAGGCCGAGCCGCTGCCGAAGTCGTCCAGGGAGAACTCGCATCCGGTCGAGCGCAGACGCTCCATGCTAGTGACCGCATCGTCGAGGTTGCCGATGATGGCGGTCTCGGTGATCTCGAAGCAGATGGAGCTGGCGCGCTCGCCGAGGGCGCGCAGGCGGCTACGCGCGAAGTCGACGAACTGCCGATCGCAGATGGACTTGGCCGACACGTTAATGCAGCACATCTCGTTAGCCACCACGTGTTCGGGGCGTCGGTCGAGCCAACGGGTCGCTTCGGTCAGCACCCAACGATCCACTTCGCCGATCAGGTGATGGCGCTCGGCAGCGAGCAGTATCTGCTGCGGGCTCATGAGCAGCTGGTTGCGTCTTACGCGCAGCAGCAGCTCGTAGTGCGTGGGCGGCCCCTCCGGGGTTGCGGTGAGGTGTCCTGTGTTGTCATAGAGGCGGCGAATCGGCTGGTAGAACAGCTCGAGGCGGCGGTCCTCCAAGGCGTTCTGCAGCTCGGCGGCCAGGGCGACATCACTATTGCGATGCACGGCGGGCGTGGCGGCCGGGTCGATGAGGCGGATGCCGCTCAAGCTTTGCGTCGAGGCTTCCCGGCGTGCCGCGTCGGCAGCACTCATCAGCTCCGAGACGCTTTGCAGATTGGCGTCGATCTTGACCAGACCGGCGCTCGCGGTGAGGCGCACGTTGTGGTCGGCCCATTCGAAATCGTGTTGCGCGATCGCATCGATGGCGCCTTCGCACAGCACCTTGGCTTGGCGCATGGAGCAGCGCTCCAGGATCACCGCGAACTCGTCGCTGCCGGTGCGCCCGATGAGGTCGCCGCGGCGCATGTGGTCTTGGAGAATCTCCGCCACCTCGCGCAGCAACGCATCGCCCGCACTCTGTCCGAAGCGGTAGTTGGCGAGGCCGAACTGGTCGATATCGATCAGCGCCAGCACGTGCTCGCCGGGCTGCTCGTAGTGGCGGTAGAGCAGGTGTTGCAGATGGCGCTCGAACTGGGCGCGTTTGGCAAGGCCCGTGAGGGCGTCCGTAGCGCTATCGATATCGTTCGGTGTGCTGGCCGCCGCCTGCGGCAGGGGCTCGCAGCTGACCAGCAGGGTGGGCGCCGGGAGCGGAGCGTCCTCCAGCATCTCCAGCGCTTCAGCGCGCATGGTACGCAGGCGCACGGGCATCAGCGACTTGTCGGCACAGCGCAGGGTGGTGTTGTGCCACGCGCTTGAGTGCTCGTCGCTCTCCAGGATCAGGCGGGTGATGTCGATGACGTCCGCACCGGACTGCAGCTGCACGAAGTGCTGACCGACGAGCTGTGAGGGGGTGTAGGCGAGCTGGTCGGCGCCGTACTGGTTGATCCGCCGCACGATGCCCTGTTCGTCGAGCACGAAATAGATCGCCGGCGCGTCCTCGAACAGTGACCGGTAGTAGGCGCGGCTGCGCTCCAGCGCATCGATCTCTCGATGGTAGTCGGTCACATCGATCATCGTGCCGCGCAGGCGCTGGGGGGTGAGGCCGTCCTCGCTCGCGGGGTAATCGACGGTCTTCACGTGTTCTTCGACCCAACGTACGGAGCCGTCGGCGTGCAGCAGGCGGTAGGTCTGCCGGCAATGGCCGTGGGCCTCGAGGGCCTGGTGGAACGCGCGGTGGGTGCGGTCGCGATCTTGCGGATGCAGGCGCTCGGCCCAGAAGTCCGGTTCGGTCTGCCAGCGGTCGCGCGGGAATCCGAGGAGTTGCTCGGCGTGGGGATTGACCCAGGTGTGGAAGGCCCGGGTCGGCTCCGACTCCCACATGACGACGCAGGTGTCATCGGCGCGCATCGGCGGAACGTGCAGGGCCGCGAGATCATCCAGTGCAGGCGCCGACGTGGGGCGAGGCTGGGCGCGTTGGCGTGCGTGCGGACCGTCGTCGTCGAGCTGGTTCGCAGCCGGGTCGGTTTCCTGCATGTCGTCCGTTGTTGTCAGCGATGGGCGCAGACGTGGCACATCGGTGGCCAGTCTCTCTTCAGCGCATCATCAAGGACTCAGGGAGCGAGGTCAACAAATTTGGGTCGTTTTTCCCAACTTTGAAATTTATGTCGTAGATTCAAGCGGCCAGCGCTTTTCGAGGGGATGGAGAACGCCTGCCATTGCCACCGCCGATCAGCTGGATATAATCACAGCTCTGGTAATGCATACAGGTGTGCCACCCATGGACGAACTCACTCCCCGCCAGGCCGAGATCCTGGCGCTCATCGAACGGGTGATCGAGGAGACGGGTATTCCCCCCACGCGGGCAGAGATCGCCGAGGAGTTGGGCTTCCGCCCCAACGCCGCGGAGGACCACCTGCGAGCCTTGCAGCGCAAGGGGGTGATCGAGTTGGTGCCTGGTGCATCACGCGGCATCCAGCTCAAGGCTAAGCAAATTACTAATCAGATGGGATTGCCTCTGGTCGGCAGGGTCGCGGCCGGTGCGCCGATCCTCGCGGAGGAGCACATCGAGGGGCGTTACCGCATCGATCCCGATCTGTTCCACCCCCAACCCCATTACCTGTTGCAGGTCTGCGGCATGAGCATGCGCGATGCCGGCATCCTCGATGGGGATCTCGTGGCCGTCCACCGCACGCCGGAGGTGCGCAGCAGCCAGATTGTGGTGGCGCGCTTGGATGATGAGGTCACCGTGAAGCGCTATCGGCAGAAGGGCAAGGTGGTGTGGCTGTTGCCGGAGAATCCAGAATTCGAGCCGATCACCGTCGACCTTGCTGAACAAGAGCTGGTGATCGAAGGCGTGGTGGTCGGCATCATCCGGACCCACTGAGCGCTGAGCCCCGCGCCGCCGCACCGGCAGAGCGATACCACCTACCATGCCTGCCGATGGCCTCTCACCGCCGCCGAATGCTGATGCGCTGACCTGTGGCGACGAGGTGGCCAACTTACTGGCTGACACCCGCATCTGGCGCGGTCGCCAGACCCAGGCGCCCCACCGCCTGTCCACCTTGCCCACCGGCTGGTGCGCATTGGATGAGAGGTTGCCCGGCGGTGGCTGGCCCGTCGGGGCCCTAACGGAAGTGTTGGTCAGCAGGACTGGCCTCGGCGAGCTGACCCTGTTGCTGCCGGCGCTGGCGCAGCTCACCGACGCGAAGCGTGAGAACGCGTGGATCGCGTGGGTCGCGCCGCCGCATGTGCCCTATGCCCCAGCGTTGGCCGCTGCGGGGATCAGTCTGGAGCGTGTGCTCGTGGTGGAGGTCGAGGCCACGGCCCAAGGCGATAAGCAGGCCCTGTGGGCAGCGGAGCAGACCTTGCGCTCTGGCTTGTGTGCCGCCGTGCTCGGATGGTTTTCACGGGTGGACGATCGCGGCCTGCGCCGGCTGCAACTCGCCGCGCAGGAGGGGCGTGCCTGGGGCGTCGCCTTTCGCGATCAGCGCCATCGCTCGACACCGTCGCCGGCCGCCCTGCGCCTGGCAGTTGACCCGACACCGTTCTCCTGCGCAGGGATCGACGTAGACATCGTGAAGTGTCGGGGGACGCGGCCAGGGCGCGTTCGCTGTCCCTATCCCACCTGATCGATCTGCCCTATGTCTGGCGAGGAGCCGATTGCGCCGGGGCGGCAACCCTCGGCCACACCGTCCCCGACGCCGCCGCCGGCGGCGGTGGTGTCGCCGGGCGCTCCCGACAGGGAGTCGCGTGCGGCCTTACCCGAGCGGCTGTGGTTATGCGTGCGTTTCCCGCACCTGGCCCTGGAGTGTGCCGGCCGCGCGCAGGGGGATGGGGACACGCCCTTGGTGGTGGTGGATGGCGTGGGCGCGCAAGGTGTGGTGGTCGATCTCAACGGGGCGGCGCAACGTGCGGGCATCCATTGCGGCATGGGGCTGAACGCGGCTTACGCCCTGTCCCCCTGGTTGCTGACTCGGGCCTTCGATGCTCGACGGGTGGAGGTGACGCTGGAGCGCCTCGCCGCCTGGGCCACACGGTTCACCTCCGTGTTGAGCATCTCGGCACCGGATGCCCTGCTGCTGGAGGTGCGGGGCAGCTTCCGCCTGTTCGGTGGCTACCGACGCTTGTCCGCACGTATTCGCCAGGGATTGCAGGAAGAGTTGGGGTATTCAGCCGTCCTCTCGCTAGCGCCGACACCTCAGGCCGCCGTGTGGCTCGGGCGCGATCGCCGTGAGCATGCGGTCTTCTACGAGGATAAATTGACCAGCGCGTTGGGCACCCTCGATCTTCAGTGTCTGCGCTGGCCAGAGAAGACTGTGGAGCGATTGCAGGGCATGGGCGTGCGCCGCCTGGCCGACTGCCTGCGCTTGCCCCGCGGGGGGTTCGCTCGACGCTTCGGCAAGGCGCGCCTACAAGCGCTCGACCGCGCCCTGGGCCGGGTGCCTGACCCGGTGACGCCCTGGCGGGCCCCTCTGGCCTTCTCGACTCGCTTCGAACTGCCGGCGCCGATGGAGGCCACCGCACTGCTCGAGATCGCTCTGGAACGCCTGTTGGGCGAGCTCGAGGGTTTCCTCATCGCGCGCCAGGCAGCCGTGCGCCGCTTACGTGTGGATCTACTGCTGGAGAACCGTAACGTCCAGGCGCTCACCCTCGGCTTGAGCACCCCCGTGACCGATCGCCATTACCTGATGGATCTATTGCGCGAACGCTTGGATCAGCAGCGCGTGGAGGCCCCGGTGCTGGAGCTGGAGCTGCACGCGCTGGAGGTCTGTACGCAGCAGACGGGGAATGGGGATCTGTTCGACCGTGCACCGCGGGTGGAAGAGGATGCGCAGCGTCTGCTCGAACGCCTGCGCACGCGCCTTGGGGAACGGCGTGTGCACGGCCTCGCGCAGGTGGCGGACCACCGCCCCGAGGCTGCGTGGCACAGCGTGGAGCCGGGTACGCGGGCGACGGCACCCCTGGCCCGTCAACGCCCCCTTTGGATTCTGCGCGAGTCGGAGCCGCTGACGGTCGATCGGCGGACGCAAGGGCCGCGGCGCCACGGCGTGCTGACCCTGACCCAGGGGCCGGAGCGCATCGAGAGCGGTTGGTGGGACGGGGCGGATGTCCGCCGCGACTACTTCGTGGCGAGAGATGCGCAGGGCGAGCAGCTCTGGGTATATCGCGATTGCCGTAGCGGTGAGTGGTTCCTACAGGGGATCTTCGCTTGAGGGCCCACTAGGGAATCTCTGCACAAGTCCGCCCACCATCCCCGCTGGACGCAAGGGGCTGGCGACCGGACTTATGCAGAGCTTCCCTAGGCGCAAGAGCTGCTAGGCTTGGTGCCAGACCCGTTCTTCTAGAGGATCTCCCGCGCATGCAGACCCCCGCGCGCGACCATCGCAACGCCTTTATCGTGGTGCTGGTGGTGCTGGCCCTGGTGGCTTTCCTAGGCATCATTCGGCCCTTCATGTTGACGCTGGCGACGGCCGCCGTGTTGAGTGTCTTGCTCCACCCGCTCTACGAGCGCGTGCTCAAGTGGGTGGGCGGTCGTGAGGCCCTCGCCTCGGCCCTCGTGTTGTTGATATCTGCCGTTGGCATCGGCTTGCCCTTGTTGGCCCTGTTCTCCCTCGTGGCCGTGGAGGCCGTGCGCGTGGGTCAGGTCGCCTTGCCCTGGGTGGAGGAGCAGGTGCGCAACCCGGATGAGGTGCTGGCCAGCTTGCCGGCGTGGTTCACCATCCCTGAGCAGCTCCAGCCCTACACCAGTCGCGCCATCGAGCAACTCGCCCAATGGGTGGGCACCGCCGGGCGCTTCCTGGTCCAGTACGTCAGCAAGGCGACGCAGGGCACGGTCGGGTTCATCTTCAAGCAGTTCATCATGGTCTACGCCATGTTCTTCTTCTTGATGTGGGGGCCGTCGATGTTCGACGAGTTGCTGCGCAATCTCCCCCTCACGGCTAAGGACCGTGATCACATCATCCACAAGGGCCTTTCGGTCACCCGCGCCACCCTGAAAGGGATTTTGATCATCGGTCTGGTGCAGGGTTTCCTGGTGGGGATCGGCTTCGAGGTGGCGGGTCTGGAGGGCGCTGCCTTCTGGGGGGCCCTGGTGGTGCCGATTTCGGCGATGCCGCTGGTAGGGCCGCCGATCATCTGGGGGCCGGCGGGGATCTATCTCATCGCCCAGGGCGAGCTGGTGGCTGGCGTCGGTCTGCTCCTGTGGGGCGGTCTTGTGGTCGGCACCATCGACAACATCCTGCGCCCGCGGCTCGTGGGCAGCGATACGAAGATGTCGGACCTGATGATTTTGATCAGCACCCTGGGCGGCCTGGGCGCCTTCGGGCCGGTGGGGATCATCCTCGGGCCGGTGCTGGCGGGGGTCTTGGTCACGGTGCTGGACATCTACCGCAGCACCCCCCAGTTCCACGGCGAGATGACCTTGCCCGCAGCCCCCGGGCAGGAAGTGCGCAAGGGCGCTGAGCAACGTGAGGACTGAGGCGCCGGAGTCGTCGACCCTACGTTTCCTGCTGCCTTCACTTCTCGGCGCCCTCATCTTCCTCGTGCCCCTGCCCTGGCAGGGCGGGGTGACGCTCGGCATCGCCATTCTCACCTCGGGGGTGCGCCAGCTGTTGGCCGATGGGGCCTTGCCGTTGCTGGTGGCGGTGATCAGCGTGTCGGCGGCGGCCACCGTGCTCGCGAGCGTGGTGCGCTGGCGCTGGTTGACTAAACGGCCTTTCCTGCAATCGCTCTTCGTGGTGTCACCGCTCTGGGTGATCCTGCGCCTGTTGGGGGTGCTCTTCGCCATCGCCTACGTGGGGCAAGTCGGCCCGCAGGTGCTGCAGGGAGAGTCCGTCGGCGGTGCGGTGTTCCGCGATATAGGCGTGAACATGCTCATGGTCTACGTGGTGGCGTGTCTGTTGCTGCCCCTGCTCACCGACTATGGCCTGATGGAATTCATAGGCACGCTCTGTGGCCCCTTCTTCAATCGCGTGCTGCGCTTGCCCGGGCAGGCGGCGATCGACGCGACGGCCTCCGTGGTAGGCGCGTCCGCGATCGGCTTACTGATTACGATCGGCCAGTACGAGCGTGGGCGCTACACCGCGCGAGAGGCCTGTGTGATCGCCACGTGCTTCTCCATCGTGTCCATTCCCTTCAGCTTGCTGGTGGCGACCGTGGCCGGTATCGAAGGGCTGTTCCTGCCCTGGTACGCCACCGTGCTGGCGACCTGTTTGCTGATCGCCGTCGTGCTGCCGCGCCTGCCACCGCTCGCCGGGAAGTCGTCTCGCTACTACGGTGAAGCCGCTCCCCTTACCACCGGCGATGAAGCGGGGAGCCTGTGGCAGCTCGCCTGGCGGCGGGCCCGCGAGCGCGCGGCCCAGGCGCCGGGCTTGTGGGGCCTGTTGGCAAGTGGTGTGCGCAACCTGGCGTTCTTTGCCTTCGTCGTGATCGGTGCGTCCCTGGCCCTCGCCGCTTTGGCGGCGTTGCTCGTGTTCCACACGGAGGTGTTCGTGGTGCTCGGCAAGCCCTTCGTCTGGCTTTTGCAGGGGCTTGGGTTGCCTGCCGCGGAGCAGGCCGCACCCGCCTTGTTCAGCGGCTTCCTCGATCAGTTCATGCCGGCGCTGGCGGCCGGTGCCATCGAGAGCGAGCGGACGAGTTTCGTGCTGGCGGGGCTTTCCGTGTGCCAACTCGTGTTCCTGTCGGAGGTCGGGGTGATCATGCTGCGCTCCAGCTTGCCGCTGGGGTTGTGGGATCTGCTTCTGATATTTCTCTTGCGTACCGCGATCGCCTTGCCCGCCCTGGTGTTGGGCGCGTACCTGTTCGTGTCCTAGTGTCCTGTCGGTCGGTTAAGTTCGTCGAAGAATTCGCGGGTACTTTTTGCCCCACGTGGGGCCTGCCACGCTCGTCGTCGCGCCGCACCTAGGAACAAAAAGCCCCGTGCGACTTCTTCAACGAACTTAACCGACAGGACACTGGGCGGAGACCCGGCCAGCGCCTCGAGCGGCGGCTCGGCGCGATCGGCCTGAGAGAGATTTCTGATGGAGGAGGGTGGTTTCGATAGGGTGAGGTCGTAGCAGGCCGCCCTAAGGCGTTGATCCCTCGAAGGCCGCCGCGGGCGAAGGAGGGCGTCGCTTTCGGTCGATGGGTAGCAGCATTGTAGTACTGGATGGATAACCAGTATAAAGGTTGCCCATGAGCCACGAGCTGATGCCGTGTCCCAGCCGCCGTCGCTGCGCAATGCTGCTCCCCCATCGTCGCCGGCGGCCTACGCCGAACTCCACTGCATCAGCAGCTTCAGCTTTCTGCGTGGGGCGTCGCAGCCCGAAGAACTCGTCCGCCAGGCGATTGCCCTCGGCTACCGTGCCCTGGCCATCACCGACGAGTGCTCCGTGGCGGGCGTCGTGCGTGCGCACACTACGGCGAAGGAGAGCGGTCTGCCGATCATCGTCGGCAGTGAGTTTCGGACCACGGCCAGGGAAGACGGCGAGCCGCCGCTGCACCTGGTGCTCCTGGCTACGTGCCGCCTTGCCTACGGCCGACTCTGTCGCCTGATCACGAGGGCGCGCCGGCGTGCGGAGAAGGGCAGCTACGTCCTGTACCGCGAAGATCTCAGCGATGCGGCTGAGGCTCTCGATGGGTGTCTCGCGCTCTGGTTGGTGCCGCCCATCCTCGATGCGTCCACCGAGGCGACGGGGCACTGGTTGCGCGAGCGCTTTGCGCGGCGCTTGTGGATCGCCGTTGAGCTCCACGCCGGCGGTGACGATCGCCAGCGCCTGGCCTCCCTCGACGCCTTGGGCGACAGGCTCCAGATTCCCCTCACCGCCGCGGGCGACGTGCACATGCACGTGCGCAGCCGTCGCGCCCTGCAGGACACGATGACCGCCATCCGTATCGGCACGCCCGTGGCCGAGGCGGGTGACGCCCTGTTCCCCAACGGCGAGCGCCACCTGCGGCCCATCCAGTCCCTGCAGCGCTTCTATCCCGATCACCTGCTGCGCGAGAGCGTCGCGATCGCCGAGCGTTGCCACTTCTCCCTCGATGAGCTGCGCTACGAGTACCCCGCTGAGCTGGTACCGCCGGGCGAGACCCCTACCAGTCATCTGCGCAAGCTGACCCTGGCGGGGATGCGCGAGCGTTGGCCCGAGGGTGCATCGGACGATGTGCTGACCCAGGTGAAGCGGGAGCTGGAACTCATCGCCGAGCTGCGCTACGAGCCCTTCTTTCTCACGGTACACGATGTGGTGCGCTACGCCCGCAGCCAACGCATCCTCTGCCAGGGGCGTGGTTCAGCAGCTAACTCTGCTGTTTGCTACTGCCTCGGCATCACCTCGGTCGATCCCTCGCGCTCGAACATGCTCTTCGAGCGATTCATCTCCAAGGAGCGCAACGAGCCGCCGGACATCGACGTCGACTTCGAGCACGAGCGACGTGAGCTGGTGATCCAATACCTCTACCGCAAGTACGGTCGAGGTCGCGCGGCCCTGGCGGCCACGGTGATCACCTACCGGGCGCGAAGCGCTGTGCGTGATGTCGGCAAGGCGTTGGGACTCGATCCCCTGCAGGTAGATCGCCTGGCGCGTACGGTCGATCGCTGGCAGGGCACCGTGGACGATTCCAACATCCGCGAGGCGGGCTTCGATCCCGAGTCCGCCATGATTCGTCGCCTGCTGGTGCTGGTCGGCCAGCTGCTCGGTTTCCCCCGCCACCTCTCTCAGCACGTGGGCGGTTTCGTCATCTCCCAGGGGCCCCTGGCGGAGCTGGTGCCGGTCGAGAACGCGGCCATGGACGAGCGCACGGTCATCCAGTGGGACAAGGATGATCTCGAAGATCTGGGGTTGCTCAAGGTGGACGTGCTCGGCCTCGGCATGCTCACGGCCATTCGCCGCGCCTTCGAGATGGTGAACGGCTGGCGCGGGAGCGCGCTCGGCCTGCACAACGTGCCGGCGGAGGACCCCAAGGTATACGACATGATCTGCCAGGCGGACACGGTGGGCGTGTTCCAGATCGAATCGCGGGCGCAGATGAGTATGCTGCCGCGCTTGAAGCCGCGGCGCTTCTACGACCTGGTCATCGAGGTGGCGATCGTGCGCCCCGGGCCTATCCAGGGCGACATGGTGCATCCCTACCTGCGTCGCCGCGACGGCTTGGAGCCCGTGAGCTATCCGAGCGACGCGGTTCGTTATGTGCTATCGCGTACGTTAGGTGTGCCGATCTTTCAGGAGCAGGTGATGGAGCTGGCCGTGGTGGCGGCGGGGTTCACGCCTGGCGAGGCGGACCAGCTGCGCCGGGCGATGGCGGCGTGGAAGCGCCGCGGTGGCCTGGAGCCGTTTCAGGCCAAGCTCATGAACGGCATGCGCGAGCGTGGCTACGAGGAGGCCTTCGCCGAGCAGGTATTCAAGCAGATCATGGGATTTGGCGAGTACGGCTTCCCTGAGTCCCACGCGGCCAGCTTTTCCCTGCTGGTTTACGTCTCCGCCTGGCTCAAACGCTACGAGCCGGCCGCCTTTGCGGCGGCCCTGCTGAACAGCCAACCGATGGGCTTTTACGCGCCATCGCAGCTGGTGCAGGACGCGGTGCGCCACGGCGTGGAGGTGCGACCGGTGGACGTGCACGTGAGCGAGTGGGATTGCGGGCTGGAGGTGCGGGGGCGGGACACCGTTGGGTCGGAGCGGGCGACGACCACGACTGCTGCGCGCGCCACCCCGCCGAGGCCGCAGCGACGTGCCAGCGACGGCGAGCAGGCGGGCGACGTGCCGGTGATCCTGCCAACCGGGGCGGATGGACCGGCGTTGCGTCTGGGCTTGCGGATGGTGAAGGGGCTGGCGGAGGTGTCGGCCCAGGCCATCGTGAAGGCGCGTCGTCAGCAGGCCTTTCGCGATGTGCAGGATCTGGCGCGGCGGGCAGCGTTGGATCAGAAGGCCTTGCAAGCGTTGGCGGCGGCGGGGGCCTTGAGCGGACTCAGCGGTAACCGACACCTCGCGCGGTGGGCAGTGGCAGGTGTGACGGAGCCGACGCCCTTGGATGTGCCGGCGGCCGGTGAGGGCGCACCGATGCTGCGCGTACCGCGGGTGGGCGAGGACGTGGTGGCCGACTACGCGAGCATGGGCCTGTCCTTGCGGTCGCATCCCGTGGCGTTGATCCGCGAGCAGTTGGAGGAGCGGGGGGTGCGCCGTGGCGATGCCCTATGGGATTTGCATAACCATACCTTGGTGCGCGTGGTGGGTTTGGTGGTGTCTCGGCAACGGCCAGCCACGGCGAGTGGGGTGACCTTCGTGACCCTCGAGGACGACAGCGGAAGCATCAACATCGTGGTGTGGCCATCGATCGCACAGCGCCAGCGGCGCGAGTTGCTGGGGTCGCGCTTGCTGTGTGTCATCGGGGCGGTGCAGCGGGAGGGAAAGGTGCTGCACGTGGTGGCGCGACGGTTGGAGGACTTCAGTCACCTACTGAGCGGGTTGACCGCTCGGTCGCGGGACTTCCGCTGAGCGTGAGCACCGATGCATCGATCGCGTAGCGCCGATCATGGCCGGGGCGACATGAAAAAGGCCGCCCTCGGGCGACCTTTTCTCAGCGCGTGCCGGACTCGAGGGATGAGCCGGCTTTCACCTCGCGTCCGCTAGGCGTTGCGACGGCGCATGAGCCCGAGGCCGCCGAGGGCCGCGATGAGCATCCACGCACTGGCCGGCAGCGGCACGGGAGTGAAGTCGATCTCGATGTACCAACCGTTCAGGTCGCCGGTGTCGATCCCCGCGTTGTCGGAGATGGTGAGCGTCCAAAGGCCTAGCAGGTTTTCGCCGGCGAGCGCCGTCGTCACGTCGACAGGGGCGAAGATGCCTTGGCAATCGAGACCCACGATGCCGTTCGTGTCGCAGCCGGCACCCGCGGTGTCTGCGGCCACGATAGAGCGATCCGTGAAGTAGATGAACGACTGACCTTGCAGGTTGGAGCTGTCGAAGGCCGCGTCGCCGGAAGGACGATCCAGCAGCGTGATCTCGGTGCCCTCGGGCGAGGTGAGGGTGATGATGAGGTCGCCGATGAAGGTGTGGTCGAGGCTGATGACCACCTCCACGTCCTCGATGAGGCCGCCACCGTCGGGCACGAAGCCCAGCAGCGTGTCGCCTGCGACCGCCTCGATGGTGCTCGATACGCCCATCGGGTCGTTGTCGGGGATATCCAACCCCAGGCCGACGTCGGTCTGGTAGAACGCGGTGGTGGCCGCGAATCCCGATAGGGGAAGCAGTAGAGCAGCTGCGGTAGCGCCTAGAGCGTTGAGTTTCACGAGGGTCCGTCCGTGGTGTTTTTATCGTACTCCTCAAGTTTACCGTGCTTGGGTACGTAGTAAAGGCCTCCGCGTGAAACAAGTGTATCCCTATCTAAGTGGCTGAATATTATCGACTTGTGCTGGCTTAGAGCGTCTCAGAAGTCGGTAATCGCCAGACCGTCTCGCGGTGGTCGATCGCGGGGCCGCGGATCGACCCAGCGTTGGCACCCTTTCTGAGCCCTATCGGATGGCCCTTGGCGAGCCCCTACAAGCTTGCTTCCACTCTCAACTCCACCACATCACGGTCGGCGAACTGGCCGAACAGACCGCCGGTGGCACCGTGGAACTGCGCGTGCCTCAAGCCGAGGGCGAGGCGATCGTTGATGGCGTAGCGCACGCTGATATCGACCAGTCCATCGCCCACCTTCAGGTCGCGGAAGTAGCGCAGCTGCAGTTGCAGCGCCTCGTAGCGCAGGGCACGCCGCAGGGCCAGGGTGGCGATCCAGTCCTGCGGCGGCCTCACCAGTCCCGCTGGCGCGTCCACCACGCGGTCGAACAGCAGCTGCGAGCTGGCCAGGATCCCAAAGGGCAGGTCGGCATCGACGGCGAGGCCCAGCAACCACTGATTCGCCTGCGTGACGCGCAACTGCCCCTGCGCGTCGCGCACGTTGAAGCTGCGGCGAGGGTGCCAGGCGAGCTCGCCGCGCATGACTACGCCGCCCACGCCGCTCTCCCAAGCGACCCCCAGAAGATCGTGCCGTGGATAGCGCCGTTCGAGCTGCAGCGAGGTGGCCTCGTCCGTGGGCGCCAGCCGCAGTTCGCCGATCCCCTCGAAGTCGTGGCCGCGCTTGGCGACCAGGGCGATCTCGTGGGCGCCGATCTGTCGCGATGCACGCAGGCCCAGGGTAGCGTCGGACCAGGGGGCCGGGAGATCAGAGTGCACGTCGATGCCCTCGCTGATCTCTTCAGCAGCGAACCCGTAGCGCAGGCGTGGAGCGCGGAAGGTGAACCAGCCGCCTGGGTCGGCGATGTCGTGCACCGTATTGTCCACCAGCACCACCGCCTCGAGGCTCCAGCGCGCCAGGTAGTGGGTGGCGTGAACGCCCCATTGGGGCAGGCGGCGGCGCGCATCGTCCAGCAACAGGAAACGATGGAAGTCGGCGGGGTGCACCTGGTCGAGCACCCGCAGTCCGTCGAGTTTGCCCCACACCACTTGCTGCTTGCCGATGCGTAACTGGGTTCGATCGCCTTGCCATTGCAGGTACAGATCGCGCAGCTCCAGGCTGGCGTGGGGGCCGAGATCGATCGCACGATTGAAGTTGCTCGCATGAACGAAGCGGCGCTGGTCGAAGTCGCGTGGGCGCAGCCTGCCGCTCGCATCGGTGTCCAGCCAGGCACTCGCGCGCACGCTGAAAGCCTCCCGCCAGCGTACGGTCAGGCCACCTTCCAGCGTGCCCAGGGTGGAGATGCTCTGCCCCTCGGCACTCGCGTGCTGGTAGGCCACGTGGGCATCCAGCGAGGTCTCCTCGAGGCTCAGCGCAAGTGCTGCTGTACTCGCCACGCACGCCAGGAGGAAGGCGGCTAGTAATTTGGTTGATGTGATCACTATGGCGCAGCGTTGAGTTGCGCCTGCGACAGGTGGCGCGGCAGGCGCCGTGCGTCGAACAATCCCTCGTCCAGCTGCGTCGGGTAGGTGACGTCGCGATAGGTGAACAGCGTGCTGTGCTCCTGCTGAAGATGCTGGGCGTGAATCTCGAGCACCGTCCAGATACCGTCGATACGCGCCTGCCGGCGCACTTCGATGGTCTTGAGGGGGCGCAGGTCAGGGTCGAAGAACTCGATGCGTAGGGGCAGCCAGCTCTGGCTATCGATGAGCGCCTCGATACGCCCGTAGCCCAGTTCACGCGCTACCTGTGGATCGACCGCCACGCCCGCGAGCGCGTAGCGATCCGCGCCTTCGGCGCCGTCCAGCAACTCGAAGCGATAGTCGGCCAGATCGAATTTCAGCTCGCTTTGCACATCCTCGTAGGAGAAGTCCGTGCCGAGGAAGTAGTCGCCTCGCTCGTTGGCGGGGATGCGCCGCACCTTGCGTGCGGCCGGCAGGTACAACCAACGCAGATCCTCGCCCATCGACCCTCGGTCGTGGCTCAAGAACGACGTGTGGCGCACCGCGCGAGGGGCGGTGTAGGTGATCCGCGTCTCGCGCCTACCCTCGGCCGACGTGCGCTTGAGCACGATCGCCTGGCGCTGCTTGGTGGCCCCGCGACGGTCGGTCAGTGTCATGTCGATCACGCGCCGCACGGCTTGCCCTTCGGGCCGTGAGGCGACCTGCTGGGCGACCCAGTCGGCGTCCACCTCCACCTTGGCCTGCGCCGACGGGGACAAGAGCAGGTTGGTGAGCACCATCCCGAGCAGCACGGCGCCGACGCTGCCACCGAGCGCGCCGCCCTGGTGGCTGCCGACCTCCTGGCCCGCGGGCCGGCGCAGTAGGGCGTAGCACGCGGGCACGACGACCAGCGCCAGCACGAAGCTCGCGAAGGCGGCCAGCGCGATCATGGCCCCGAAGCGTTGCAGCGTGAGCAGGTCGCTCGCCGTGAGCACGCAGAAGCCGGCGCCCAGCGCCGCAGCGTTGAAAAAGCACGCGCGCGCGGTCGGTGGCACCGCCTCGGCGAGCACGGCGTTCAGGGCCTCACCATGGCGCTCCCCCGCAGCGCGCAGGCGCACGATGAGGTGGATCGCGAAGTCCACACCGAGGCCGACGGAGATGGCGGCGAACATACTGGTCGCGGGCTCCAGATACACCCCAAGGCTCGCCATGACGGCGTAGAGGATGAGAATCGTCAGGCTCACCGGCACCACCGCGAGCAAACCGACCGACAGGGAACGCAGGAGGACGACGGCGGTCACGGTCACCATCAGCAAGGACAGGAGCACGCCCACCACATGGGTGGCCTGCAGGCGGTGCATCCAGTGATAGGTGAGGTTCACGTTGCCGCCGAGCTGGGCCGAGACCTGCGCGTCGTTGAAATGATCGACGAGGTAGCGATCGATGGCCTCCACCGCCTCCCGCGTGCGCGAGTAGTGCGAGGCATCGAGGGCGATTCGGATCAGCGCGCGCGTGCCCGTGCTGTCGATCTCCTCTTCGAAGTCCGTCGGGTCACCGGAGGCTTCGTAGACCAGTAGGTACTGCGCGACCGCGTCGTCCTCGTCGGGAAGAGGGCGCACCGGCGGCGAGAGACCGTCCCTCGCGGGTACGTCGTCGGTCAGGGCCTGATGGAGCAGCGACAGGTAGTCGACGATGGACACGCTGATGCGTACGTTGGCCTGGCCATCGATGAACGCCTGCAGTTTGGCGAGACGCACCATGGCGCTCGTGTTCAGCAGTCCTCCGGGGGCGTGCGCCTCGACCAGTACATCGAGGAACGCTGTACCTGCGAAGGCCTCGTTGATGAACTCATCGGCCACGCGCACGGGATCGCCGGGGGCGAAATTCTCGACTTGCGAGCGATCGAAGCGCAGGGCGCTCGCTTGCCAGCCACCGATCACCACGGCCAGGAGCAGCAGGAGCACGGTCGCGCGCGGTCGGTCCGCGGCGGCCTGGCTGACGCGCAGCCACCAGGCGCCTAGGCCGGTGGGGGCGGCGTCGCACGGGAAGGCCGGACCTGGGCCGGGGCGCAGGAGCACGAGCAGGTTGGGCAGCGTGACCATGGAGAAGACCCACGCGAGGAACACGCCGAGTGCGGCGTACCAGGCGAAGTAGGTGATCGGCGGCATGATCGAGGTGAGGGCGATCCCGGCAAAGCCAGCCATGGTGGTCACGGTGGTGAGGGTGATGGGCTTGGCCATGACGCTCATCGTCTCGACGACGATCTCCCGCGTGCGTTCTCGCGGCGCGTTGGCACGCAGGGCGTAGTAGTGCGACATGACGTGAATCGCGTCCGCCACCGCGATGGCGACGAGGATGACCGGCAGCGCATTGGTGATGGCGAAATAGGGCACGCCGTTCCAGGCCATCATGCCCATGGCCCCGACTGTCGCCCCCGCGATCACCACCAGCGGTGCGATCAGCGCTTGCAGGCGGCGGAAGGCGAGGTACAGGAACGCGAGCACGACGATGAAGACCAGGGGTTGCATGGCCTTGGCGTCCTCGTCGATGCGCTCGCTCAGGATCGCGCTCACTGCCGCAGGTCCTGCGATATGGAAGTCGACACCGTCCGCGGTGTGCTCACCGATCAATCGCGTTAAGTCGGCGTAGGTGGTGGTGGCCTGATCGTCGTCGACGAGTTCGAACAGCACCATCGCGCCGCGTGCATCCCACGACGCCAGCGTGCCCTGGTGCGGGGGCATACGTGTCCACCGCACGTAGCTGTCGGCCGCGCTGACCCCGTCGGCGGGCCTGTCGACGTAGGGGTCGACACGCAATGCGTCCTGCGTGCCGGCGATACTCGATTCGGTCGCGAGCGATACCACGCGATCCGCCACGACGTTGTCCAGGGACTCGATCGCTCGGGTCAGCTCCTCGATCAGCGCCAGCACTTGCGGTTCGAAGACCGATCGACCCTGCGGTACCTGGAGGGCCAGCGCCATCGGATCGCCGACGCCGAAGGTGGCGTCGATGTCGCGGTCGGCGAGGAGGGAGGGGTGATCGGGAGGGACGAAGGCCTCGAGGGACACGTCCTTGTGCAGTCGTGCGAGACCGACGCCCGATCCGATCAGCCACGCGGCGCTCAGCAGCAGTACCCAGCGGGGGCGTGAGGTCAGGCGCTCGAATAGGCGGCGTTGTCCCGTCGTAGTCATGGTCTCTTCCCTAGGCAGCGGTGGAGCCAGGCGGTCCCTCTGAAGTCGTTACGGGGGACCGGGGAAAAGTGATCTAAGCGGGGTGTTGGGTGTGTTAGCCGAAGGAGGGAAGGAAGCGGTCGCCGGAGATCCGGTCGAGTGTGAAGCCGGCTTTGACCAGGAACAGCTGGGTCGCATCGACCAGGCCCGGTGGTCCACACAGGTAGGCGTCCGCTTGCTCGAAGCCCGCGGTGAGCAGGGGAAGGTGCTCGAAGAAGTGCCCGCGCAGGCCGCGCCAGCTGCTGGGGCGTGGCTCGCGCGAGAGCACGTTGATGAAGTCGATGCGGGTGCCGGCCGCCCATCGGTCCACGATGGGGTCGAGGTAGCGACGGTGAAACAGGTGCTGTTGATCGCGGGCGGCGTACGCGACGCGAACGGGCGGTTGTTCTGCGGCAGGCCGGCTCGCCAGCTCCTCCAGCATCGCCAGCACCGGCGCCAAGCCCGTGCCGCCGGCGAAGAACAGGGCTGGGCGATGGGCATCGCGCAGCACGAAGTGACCGAGCGGTCGACTCACGCGCACCCTCGCGCCCAGGCGATCGGCGCTGGCGAGCCAATCGCCGAGCTGCCCGCCGGGGAATAAGCGCACAAAGAAGCGCAGCTGGCCGTCGCCGCGACAGGCGTTGGCGAAGGAGAAGCACCGTGGCGCGACGGCCCCTGGCACCTCCAGGCGCGCGTACTGCCCGCCGCTGTAGCCCCGCGCGTGCGGGTGATCCAAGTCGATCTGCACCAGGCAGACGAGTGGGGTGAGCTGATCGACGCGCGAGACCACGCCTTCGATGTCGGCGTCGTCGGGGCCGAGCCCTAGGAAGAGCTGATCGCTTTCCACCGTGAGATCGCTCTCGGGTTCGGCGCGGCAGGCGAGCACGTGACCGTCTTGCTGCTCCTGGGCAGCGAGCACCGTGGAGAAGCTGGTCAAGGCCCGCACCTTGCCGCGCGTGACGCGGCAACGGCAGCTGCCGCAGAGTCCGACCCGGCAGCCGTTAGGCCAGTCGAGACCGGCCTTGAGCCCGCCTTGCAGCAGGGTGTCGCCCGGCGCGACGTCGAACTCGGTGCCGTCGGTGAGGCTGACGCGGCGGTGGACGGTGGATTTGAACTTGGACATGGGGCGACGCTTACCGAAGAGCCCCCAGCTTAGCGAAGGAGATGCGCGCCGTCTCTGCGAAACTGCCCCGATGCGTGTACGGATCTAGGCCGAATCTGTAGACGGGAAAAAAGGTGCGCCGAGCCCGGGGGAGCCAGGACTCGGCGCGGGGCGGTGACCCGGGGGAGGGTCACCTAGGGGATCGGATCGCAGGGCGTTGGGCGTTGCGGATCAGGGCCCGTCGATGCCCGTGCGAGCGCGGATCTGCTTGCAGCGTGGCCGACGCAGAGAGGCGTCCGAGATTCTGCTCGGGAAGCGCAGCGTGTAGCGGAAGTCCCAATCCGCAGACCCGTCCGCGAGCGTTATCTGCGTGCCCAGGGCCTGCACCTTGCCGTCACCGAACAGATCGCTTTGGACCTCACAGGTGATCGTGACCAGCTGGGTTGGTAGTGCCGCGCCTGGGTCAACAACGGCGAATGCAGGTTGGGTGGAGCGGTAGCGCAGCGTGTCGATGAGCTGATCATCGCCGTCGAACATGCGGTACTCACCTAGCAGGAAGACACTGCCTGGGGGTAATTCGACACCGTCTTCGCCGCCGTAGGTGCCGTGGACGCGAAAGCCTTCCTCGCCGACGAAGGTGAAATAGCCATCGTCGCGCAGGGCAGCGCTCGTCATCGGCAGCCGGTGGCGCCATTGGGGGATGCGCTGGGCGTCGATGCCGTAGACCTGATGGCTGGTGTCTGCCCCGAGCTGGATCGGCTGCATGGTGGCCGTGCGGCCCTCTCGGTCGACCGCCAGCTGCACGCCGGGACTATTCACATCGAAGGTGACGCCGAAGCGTTCTGCAAAGAAGTCGAAGGCCCGCTGGCGGTAGGCGCTGGTGTTGCGCTCCGCCGCCATGTCGAAGATGGGCCCTTGCTCCGGCGGGAAGATCGCATCGATGCCGTAGAAGATGGTCGCTTCCGAGACGCCGTGATGCTCCCAGGGAGTATCGCAGCTTCTTAGGTGCTCACTCGATTCACTGGCTTGTGCGCCAGCGGCGGCGAGGGTGGCGAGGAGGCTGATCGTGAAGGCTGCCGAGCGATTGCTGATCATCGTTCACTCCTGAGGGTTGCGCTTTGCAGCCCCGCCCGATGCGGGACGGGTGAGGCGTGGGGCTTGAGCGTCTGACCTTCGCGGCTCGCGCGCAACAGCCGAGGAAGACTGATAGCGTTTCGATGTATCGAAACCGACTGATCGATCGAGGAAACTAAGAATCTGTTGGGCGAGGGAACAAATTTGATTCCGCGCCGAACGGTGAGTCGTCGCGCGAATTTGCCCACTGCCCCTTTCGGTCCGTACCGCATCAGCTGGTCGGCGGTGGTGAGTCCTGTGGGGTGCGGGTGGAGCGTGACCTCGGGGCTGTGGTCCAATCTGGGGCGGCGTGCGGGAGGCGGGTGGCGCGCCGGTAGGACGCCGCAAGTCTCCGTCGACGCGCTGGAAGACTCGATCTCGTGACAACGCAACAAGAAGCCCTGACCCCGTGGACCCGTTGGGTCTACGCGGCCAAGCCGAAGAGTTGGCCCAAGCTCCTCGTCCCCATGGCACTCGGTCAGGGCCTCGGCGCCTACGTCGCCGGCGGGGTGAGCGTGCCCGCGCTTGCATTCGGCGTGCTCTTCGTCGTGGCCGACCTGCTCTACATCGTCTTCCTGAACGACTGGGGCGACGCCGCCGTCGATCGCATCAAGCGCCAGATGTTTCCCAATGGCTGTTCGCCGAAGACCATCCCCGACCGCATCCTGCCGAGTCGCGCCGTGCTCCTGGCCGGCCTGGCGGCAGGGGCGATCGCCGTGGGCATGGCCTTCCTCTTCGAGGCGACCCTCGGTCGACCCGGACTCGGCCTCGCGGGCCTGGTGGCGCTCGCGATCTTCTGGGCCTACACGCTGCCGCCCCTGCGCCTGAATTACCGAGGCGGTGGCGAACTGCTCGAAGCCATCGGCGTGGGCGCAGTGCTCCCCTGGTTGAACGCCTACGCCCAGTCCGGGGTCACCTGGGATACGCCGTACGGGTTGCTCGGGCCCTTTGTCGTCCTGTCCTTGGCGAGTGCACTCGCGAGTGGCCTGGCCGATGAGCGTAGTGACCGCGAGGGTGGCAAGCGCACGGGGGCGAACACGCTCGGCAACCCCGCCACCAGACGCCTCGTCGAGGCCCTGGTGTTGCTCGGCGCCGCGGGTTGGGCGCTCTCGCCATGGTGGCTGGGGTCGGGTTTGCCGTGGGCGGTTCCTGCGCTGGCGGCGGCCGTGGCCTTCGCCCTGGTGCCGCGCCTGCTGTCCACCACCCGGGGCGCGGTCACGGATGCGTTTCGCGAGCAGGGCCTGTATAAGCTAGAGCTGCACCGCGCGATTTGGTGGAGCGCGACGATCCTGGCCGCGATGCTCGCGGCGCTGGCTGAGCTCACATGACGGCGATAGCGATTGACGGGGCCGCCCTCGATGCGTGGCTCGACGAAGAAGTAGGGGAGAGGGCGTCCCTTTGCCCGGGGCGCCGCGAGCCGACGTCCTTCGCGGCGCTGTGGCCGCACCTCGGTCTGACGCCTGCTCGCGCGGCGGCCGTCTACCGCCAGACCGAGCGCGTGGTGCGCGCCATCGCCATGCACTTTCCCGACAACGTCTTCTGGGACCTCGATCTGATCATCCAGGCCTTGGCCGATCGGCCCAGCGTCGAGGCCATCGAGGCGATGGGCGAGCGCTTCGTCGGGTTGGTCGACGGATTCGGCATCCACTCGAGCATCCGTTTCCGCTACGTTCACGACTTCACCTATGGATTCGATTGGGCCAAGTGGGTGGCCAAGGCGCCGGAGCAGCGCGCGCACATCGGTCCCTTCGACGAGGTCTTCCTCGCCTACCTGGAGTGCCGGCGCCAGGAGTTGCTCGTGCTGATCGCCAAGGACGATGCGAAGTACGGGCGCCTGCGGGACGAGCGTCCGCGCAACCCCTTCGGCTTCTCCCGCGAGCCTCAGGACGAGCGACGCCTGCACGAGGTGTTGGCCGATCGCGGGCAGATTCCCGTCGCCACCTGGGATCGACGGGGGCGTGCGCAGTGGGGTGCGCGCTTCGCCGAGCAGCGAGCCGAACTCGCGGTGGAGTTAGGCTTTGCGAGGTGAGCCGCGACGCGCTGACACCCGCCTGATGCCCAGCCGATGACCGTCGCGGCGTGGGTGCGCGCCGCCCGTCCTGCGGCGCAGAGCAACATCGCGCCCTCCCTGATACTCGGCCAGGTACTCGCCCTGGCGCTGGTGGGCCAGTTCTCGTGGTCGATCTTCGCCTGGTTGCTGCTCTTCGGCGTGTTTGACCAGCTGTACATCGTCTTCGCCAACGACGTCGCCGACGTCGAGACCGATCGGCGCAACCACACCGCCACGCCCTTCTCCGGCGGTAGTCGAGTGCTCACGGACGGCCAACTGTCCCGCCGGGACCTGGCGATCGCCGCCCTCCTGTGTGCGGTGCTGTTGGTGTCGGTCACGGGGGTGCTGGCCGTCGCCTACGCCCGTCCCCTGGCGCCGATCTTCGCGGGCCTGGCCGTGCTGTTGCTCTGGGCGTACAGCTATCGGCCTCTGCGCCTGTCCTACCGCGGAGGCGGAGAGCTGTTGCAGGTGCTCGGGATCGGGGTGGTGCTGCCGACCCTCGGTTACTACGCGCAGGCGGGCACCCTGAGTGCGTTTCCCTGGTTGCTTCTGCTCGCCACGCTGCCGATGCAGCTAGCGGGCGCGATAGGCACGGCCTTGCCCGACGAGCCGAGCGACCGGGAGAGCGCGAAGCGCACCCTGGCCGTACGCCTCGGGCAGGGCGGGGCGCAACGCCTGGCGCTGGCCCTGCAACTGCTGGCGAGCGCGACCTTCGTGGCCGTCTCGCCCCTGCCTATCGGGCGGCTGGCTGCGGGGGCGGTGATCGCGGTACCCACGCTTCTCGCCGCGATCCAATGGCGCACGCCGCAGGCCGTGCCTGGCCAACGCTCGATGCTGCTACGCGTGTTGGCGATCCTGAGCGCCAACGCGCTCATGACCGTGGGCATCATCATCGTCGCCCTCGTTTGAGGGCTACCAGAAGATGTTGTCCAGGCGCTCGAACTCGAGCTGGCTGCCATCCTCGTAGGTGATCGTGCCGCTGCTGTCGGCGTCCAGGTCGATCGTGCCGGCGTCCAGGTCGTAGTCGATGGTCTGACCGTCCACCTCGATCGTCCAAGGTGTGTCATCGCTGCCGGCGGGCACCTCCAATGCCACGGCGTCCCATCCCGTCCCTCCGTCGAAGCTGTTGGTGCCCGTGTCCATGGCGAAGAACTGGTACAGGTCATCGCCGCCGGCGCCGTCTACGGCGTCGTCGCCCGCGCCGCCGGTGAAGGTCTCGTTCGCATCGCTGTCGCGGGTGACGTCGATGCTGAATCCCTGGGTGGCGGTGTCGCCGTCCGCCGAAGTCGCGGTCACCTCCAACTCGACGGTGCTGCCGCCGAGCTCGCGCACCGCGTCCGCATCCGCCACCGTGACCTCACCGGTCTCAGCGTCGATGGCGAAGGCGTCGTTGGGGTTGTCCGCCAGGCTGTAGGTGACGCCGGCGTCGTCGCCGTCGGACGGCGCGGCAGTGATGCCGACCGAGTCACCGGCGGCCACGCCATCCTGTTCTTCCCACACGAAGGCCTGGGCCGGGTGCTCGTGTTCGACGTCCAGTTGCACCAGGGACACGTTGTCAATGTGTGCGCCGTAGCTGTCCGAGTCTTCGCTCGACTCCATGAACATCAGCTGATCCGTGCCGTCGGAGCCGGTGACCTCGAAGGTGATCGTCTCCCATTCCGTGGAGTCCGGGGTGACCTCCATGACCAGCTCGCCGTTCCAGTACACCTCCACCGTGTTGGTGTCGTCCGAGGTGTTCGGGCGCGCGCGCAGGTCGAAGCTCACCTGGTGCACCTCGCCCTCGGCAAGGTCGACGTTCTGATAGATGCCCTCGGCGCCGCCGCGGTTTGCGTCCAGCTCGATGGAGACGTCGCCGTCGCTCGCCTCCGTGCCCGAGAAGCCGGACTCCCACAGCTCTGTGCGGCCGACGGTCTCCCAACCCTCCAGCTCCGTCACGGTGGTCCAGTCGTTCACGGACTCGCTCTCGAAGCTGCCGTTGACGAGGAGGTTATCGCCGCCGGCGGACACCTCCACCGGGGTGATCGACAGTTCGATGCCCGCACTTCCCTGGGGCGGTGACAGGGTCAGATCGCCCGCTTCGTCCGCCGACACCAGCCAGGTGCCGTCGCCCTGGGCGTGGCCGGCGGAGAGGGTAGCGCCCTCGGGCACGCCCTCGATCACGAAGTGCAACTGGCTGCCCTCGACCTGGGACGCCGGCACCTCGATGTCGATCGGCAGGCTATCGGGCACGCCGCTCGCCACGTGGGTGACGTCGATCGTGTTCTGCGCGCCGTCGCTGTCGACGATGGCCCCTTCGCCCGCCGTATCGGCGAGGCCGGTCTGGTCGGCCACGTGCACTGTGAGGGTCTGTGACTCGACTTGGCCACTCTCGTTGGTGGCCACCACCTCCACGTCGTAGGATGACTGGGCCTCGTAGTCGAGGGTGGCGCCGTCCTTGACCTGCAGCTTGCCGTCGACGATCTCGAAGGGCGAGTCCGCATCGGTGAGCTCGTAGGTGACGCTGCCATCGGCATTGTCCGCAGCGGCGAGTACGCCCACCACCTCGCCGCCTTCTGCACCTTCTTCGATGACCAGCATCTCGTTGCCGTTAGCATCGAAGCTCTGCACGCGGATGTTGTCGATACCGTAGGACTCATCGCGCAGGGATTGGTGCAAGGTGCTACCGAAGGCCAGCGCCATGACGCCGTCTTCCGGTGCTTCCAGGGTGATGGTGATCTCGTGCACCTGATCAGCCCACCCTGAGTAGCCCATCTGCACGGACTCTTCCGAGTCGATCGTGTAGGTCACGCCGTCAGCGCCGCCTTCGCGATCGACGTCCGTCGGTCGGCTGCTGCTCTCGTGGGTGAAGGTCTCGTTGAGCACGGTCTCGCCGTTGATGTCGACGATGAAGGTCTCGACGCCCGCATCGCGGCTCCAGTAGCCCGCGTCCCAGCTGTCGATCTCGTAGAAATCGAAGGTGACGGTGACGTACTCCGCATCGTCGGCCACGCCGAAGTCCTTGGTAGTGGCTTGCTCACCGTCGGCGGCGCCGAAGCGACCGAGGAAGGCACCGAAGGCGGAGTCGCCTTCGCCGGTGGTGATGTCGTTGGACCAGCCGGATGCACCATCGTCGAAGGTCTCGGTCTGCGCGGTGACCGTGAACAGCCCCTCGGACTCGTTGCCCACGTCGATGGTGAAGCTCTGCGCTGAGGTGGAACCGTCCTGCGAGGTGGCCGTGACCTCGATCTGCATGCTGGCGTTGAGTTCGTAGTCGATGGCGCTCGGATCGGCCACGGTGACCTCGCCCGACTCCGCGTCGATGGTGAAGGCGCCGCCCGCATCGTCGCTCAGGCTGTAGCTAACACCGTTGTTGGTACCATCCCCATCGGCGGCGAAAGCGGTCACCCCGACCGTGTCGCCGGCGGTGGCGTTCTCGGAGACGAAGTTGGCGGCGCCGTCCGTGTCCGCGACGGCAGAGACGTCGAACTCATCGTCGTCGGTGAGGGTGATGTCGAAGGTCTGCGTGCTAGACGAGCCGTCCGTGGAGGTTGCCGTGACCTCGATCTGCATCGTGTCGCTCGCTTCGAAGTCGAGCGCCGTGGTGTCGTTCACGGTCACCACGCCGGTGCTCGCATCGATGGCGAAGGCATCGTCGGGGTTGCTGCTGAGCGAGTAGGAGACCTCGTTGGTCGCGCCGTCCGCATCGCTGGCAAAGGCGGTGATGCCGACGGTGGTGCCGTTGCTGGCGCCCTCGGCGATGACGCTCGCCGTCCCGTCCGTGTCGCTCACCGCCGAGGTATCGAATTCATCGATGTCTGAGACCTCGACGTCGAAGATCTGGGTCGAGGTGGAGCCGTCTTGCGAGGTGGCGGTGACCTCGATCTGCATGCTTTGAGCGGACTCGAAATCCAGACCCGTGGGGTCTGCCACGGTGACTTCGCCCGTCTGCGGATCGATGGCGAAGGCGTCGTTCGGGTTGTCGCTGAGGGTGTACTCGACGCCGTTGTTGGTGCCGTCGGCGTCGGCGGCGAAGGCGGTGACCCCGACCGAGTCGCCCGCCGAGGCGTTCTCGGCGACGGTATTGGCGGCCCCGTCGGCATCGCTCACCGCGGAGACATCGAACTCGTTGCCGTCGGTGATGGCGATGTCGAAGGTCTGGGTCGAGGAGGAGCCATCCTGGGAGGTGGCGGTGACCTCGATCTGCATCGACTCGGCGGATTCGAAGTCGAGCCCATCCGGGTCCGCCACCGTGACTTCACCGGTCACCGAATCGATGGCGAAGGCGTCGTTAGGGTTCTCGCTGAGCGAGTACTCGACGGCGTTGGACGTGCCGTCCGCATCGGTGGCGAAGGCCGTCACACCGACCGAGTCGCCGGCAAGCGCCGTCTCAGCGACGGTGTTGGCGGCGCCGTCGTCATCGCTGACCGGTGAGATGTCGAACTCGTCGCTATCGGTGATGGCGATGTCGAAGGTCTGCGTTGAGGTGGAACCGTCCTGCGAGGTGGCCGTGACCTCGATTTGCATGGATTGGGCGGATTCGAAGTCCAGACCCGACGGAGCAGCGACTGTCACCTCGCCGGTCACAGGATCGATTGCGAAGGCATCGTTGGGGTTCTCGCTGAGCGAGTACTCCACGCCACTGCTGGTGCCATCGGCGTCGCTCGCGAACGCAGTGACTCCCACGGAATCGCCCACGCCAGCATTCTCAGCGACCGAGTTGGCGAGACCGTCGTTGTCGGCCACCGCGGAGACGTCGAACTCATCGCTATCGGTGATGGCGATGTCGAAGGTCTGTGTGGAGGTGGAGCCGTCCTGCGAGGTAGCGGTGACCTCGATCTGCATGGACTGGGCGGACTCGAAGTCCAGCCCTTCCGGATCAGCGACGGTGACCTCGCCCGTCACCGGATCGATGGCGAAGGCGTCGTTGGGGTTCGCACTGAGTGAGTACTCAACCCCACTGTTGGTACCGTCGGTGTCGCTAGCGAAGGCGGTCACTCCCACCGTCTCGCCTACGGTAGCGCTTTCGGCGATCGTGTTGGCGACCCGGTCGGCATCGCTCACCGCGGAGACATCGAACTCGTCGCTATCGCTGACAGCGATGTCGAAGGTCTGTGTGGAGGTGGAACCGTCCTGCGACGTCGCCGTGACCTCGATCTGCATGGACTGGGCGGACTCGAAGTCCAAACCTGCGGGGTCAGCGACGGTGACCTCTCCCGTCACCGGATCGATGGCGAAGGCCTCGTTGGGATTCTCGCTGAGCGAGTACTCAACGCCGTTGTTGGTGCCATCGGCGTCGGCGGCAAAGGCGGTGACGCCGATCGGATCGCCGACCGCAGCATTCTCACCGATCGTGTTGGCGACCCCGTCGTTATCCTCCACCGAGGAGACGTCGAACTCATCGCTGTCGGTGACCGCGATGTCGAAGGACTGTGCGGAGGTGGAGCCGTCCTGCGAGGTCGCGGTGACCTCGATCTGCATGGACTGGGCGGACTCGAAGTCCAAACCTGCGGGGTCAGCGACGGTCACTTCGCCGGTGTTCGGGTCGATGGCGAAGGCGTCGTTGGGGTTCTCGCTGAGTGAGTACTCGACGCCGTTGTTGGTGCCGTCGGCGTCGCTCGCGAAGGCAGTGACTCCCACTGAATCGCCCTCGTCAGCATTCTCAGCGACCGAGTTGGCGAGACCGTCGTTGTCCTCTACCGGGGAGACGTTGAACTCATCGCTATCGGTGACGGCGATGTCGAAGGTCTGTGCGGAGGTGGAGCCGTCCTGCGAGGTCGCCGTGACCTCGATCTGCATGGACTGGGTGGATTCGAAATCCAAGCCTGCCGGGTCAGCGACGGTGACCTCGCCCGTCACGGGATCGATGGCGAAGGCATCGTTCGGGTTCTCGCTGAGCGAGTACTCAACACCGTTGTTCGTGCCATCGGCATCGGCGGCAAAGGCGGTGACGCCGATCGAATCACCGACTGCAGCATTCTCAGCGACCGTGTTGGCGACACCATTGTTATCCTCCACCGCGGAGACGTCGAACTCATCGCTGTCTGTGACCGCGATGTCGAATGACTGCGAGGAGGTGGAGCCGTCCTGCGAGGTCGCCGTAACCTCGATCTGCATGGACTGGGCGGATTCGAAGTCCAGCGCCGCGGGGTCAGCCACCGTTACCTCGCCCGTGACCGGATCGATGGCGAAGGCGTCGTTCGGATTCTCGCTGAGCGAATACTCGACGCCGCTGCTGGAGCCGTCTGCATCGCTGGCGAAGGCGGTCACGCCCACGCGGTCGCCCGCGGCCGCGTTCTCGGCCACCGTGTCGCTGCCGGCATCGCGGTCCGCGGTGGCCGTGATGTCGAACTCGTTCTCGTCGGTGACGGCGATCTCGAAGGTCTGGGTTGAGGTGGAGCCGTCCGCCGAGGTGGCGGTCACCTCGATCTGCATGGACGATGCCGACTCGAAGTCGATGCCCGCCGGGTCCGCCACGCTGACCACGCCGGTTTCGCTGTCGATGGCGAAGGCGTCGTTGGGGTTGCCAGTCAGGCTGTAGCTGACGGCGTCAGTACCGTCCGCGTCCTCGGCGGCGGCCGCGACGCCGACGAGGTCGCCGACGCGGGCGTTCTCGCTGACCAGGTTCGGTGCGTCATCGGTGTCGCCGGCGGGGGTGACCGAGTACTCGTTGACATCATCAACCGCAATGTCGAAGCGTTGCGTGCTCGTCGAGCCGTCCTGCGCGGTGGCCGTGACCTCGATCTGCATGCTCGGTGAGGTTTCGAAGTCGATACCGGCGGGATCGGCGACCGTGACGACACCGCTGCTCGCGTCGATGGCGAAGGCCCCGTTGGGGTTCTCGCTGAGCGAGTACTGCACGGCGTTATCGCTGCCGTCTTCGTCGACGGCGCTCACCGCCACGCCGACGGTGTCTCCAACGTTGGCGTTCTCGGTGATTCCGTCCTGCGCGGCATCTCCGTCCACCACGGGGGACAGGTCGAACTCGTCGTGGTCGGTGACCTGGATGACGAAGCTTTGCGTGCTGACGGCGCCGTTCGGTGAAGTGGCCTCAACCACGATCTCGTGGCTCTGGGCGCTCTCGAAGTCCAGCAGCTCGGGTGCCGCGACGGTCACTTCGCCGGTCGCAGAGGCGATCGCGAAGCGTCCGCCGGCATCGTCGGCGAGGGAGAAGGTAACGGGGGCGTCTTCGTTGCCAGGGGCTGTCGCGACGATGCCTACGCGATCCCCTTGGGCGGCGTTCTCGCCCACCTCGTTGGTAGCGCTGGCGCCGTCAGCGATCACCGTGGTGTCGGCAGCGGCGGCGGCTGGTGGTTGTTCGTTGTTCTCAGTCTGCGAGGAGGAGGCGCTGGTCGCTGCCTCCTGATCCCCTTGGGCGGCGTTCTCACCCACCTCGCCGGGCGCGCTGGCGCCGTCGGAGATCGCCGTGGTGTTGCCGGCGGCGGCTTCGGGGGCGTCCTGCGTATCTTGACCGGCCGCTGCGGCGGGCGGTGCTTCGTTGTCCTCAGTCGGCGCGGGAGGGGCGCTGGTCGCGGCCTCCTCATCGCCACGGGCGGCGTTCTCACCCGCCTCGTCGGGCGCGCTGGCGCCGTCGGAGACCGCCGTGGTGTCGCTGGCGGCGGCTTCGGGGGCGCCCTGCGTATCTTGATCGGCCGCCGCGGCGGGTGGTGCTTCGTTGTCCTCGGTTGGCGAGGAAGGGGCGCTGGTCGCGGCCTCCTCGTCACCGCTTGTGTCGTCGAGTTCCACGGGGATGAAGGACCCGTTGGGTATCTCCGATTCCCCTTGAGGGAAGGCGGGACCTGCCCGCTCGGCATCCGAAGCGAACGTGCGCGATGCACCAGGCGTCGCGTCGTCAGTAGCCCCTTCTTCGGCGGGCGATGCGGCGTTGATCGGAGCGGGGGACTCGTCCTCGCTGTTACCGCTCGGCGCTGAGTTGCTCGAACCGCGGCGCGACTCGGCGCCCCCGTTGTCCGCCGGCGCACCGTCGAGCGACACCGTGCGCGCATCCACCTGCACGTCTTCGATGGACGTTGCCTCCGGCGTACGCTCCACGAGCGTCTCGCTGTCGCCGTCGGCCGCAAACTCCGGTGTCCCGTAGCCGCCCGCACGCGGTGCCTGACCTGCCTGGTCGCCGTCGCCGTCGACCTTCACCTCCTGCACGTCCTCCCGGCGTCGTTCGGCGCCCTGCTGGCCGACCTCGCGGTCGAGGGCGGAATCGATCGTGTTCGGACCGCGCTTCGGTTGTGCCTGGTCTTGTTCTGCGTCGCTCATGGTGCTCTATCTCGATACGTCGGCCCGCTCGGGGCGCCGGTGTTGACGGGCGATGCGCACGGCGCGATCGCTCCTTCTCAGTGTTCGGCTATCGGACGGGATAGAGAAAACCCACAGGCCGTTGTTGCATAACGGTGTGGGTTTTTTCGCTTTACAGTGGGATTAAGAGAAGTACGCCGTGGACGGTCCCCAGCGGCCGTACCGCCGTCACGCTGGGGAGCTACGTGAGGTTTTGAGTCACCAGGGCGTTGAGGCGTGACCGTTCAGGGACCGCCGAACATCTCTGCAGTGATGCCGGCGTACCAGCCGACGCTCTCGAGGTAGTTGGCGCGCCGGGTCGCTTCAGGCTCGTCCGTGCTCGAGACGAAGCCGGATACCTTGGCGATCTTCTCCGGCGTGGCCTCGTAGGTGGCGCCGATCTTCACGCTGTCGTCTTCGGCGACCAGGGACCAGCACGTGTTGGCGTAGCTCGCCGCTGGCGGCGGTGCATCGCTCAGCGAGGCGAGGATGGCGCGCACGGCCACCTTGGCCTGGCTGTTGGCGGAGAAGGCCGACTTCGGCATATCGCCCTGTTGCGAGGCGTCGCCCAGGATGTAGATGTTCTCATCGGCGCGGCTGCGCATGCTGGCCGGCACCACCGGCGCCCAACCGCTCGCCGCGGTGAGTCCGGCATCGGCACAGATACGCCCCGCCTGCTGCGCCGGCACCACGTTGCACACATCAACGGCCTGCACCGCGCCGTCGATGACCACCTGCATACGGTCGGGGCGCACTTCCACCTTGGCGCCGCCTGCATCCCCATCGATGCGTTCGATCATGCCGGGGTAGTGGCGAGACCAGCTCTCCTCGAACAGGGCCTGCTTGGCGAAGCGCGTCTTGGGATCGATGATCAACAGCTTGGCCGTGGGGTTGGTCGCCTTCAGCGTTCGGGCGAGCATGGAGACGCGCTCGTAGGGGCCCGGGGGGCAACGGTAGGGGTTCGGCGGGGCGATCAACGCGAATAGACCGCCAGGTCTCATCGCCAGCACCTGGCTGCGCAGGAGCGCGAGCTGTGTGCCGCCCTTGTAGGCGTGGGGCATCTTGTTCTGGGCGCTGAGGTCCCAGCCGGGCACAGCGCCCGGCACGAAGTCGATGCCAGGGCTCAGCACGAGGCGGTCGTAGGCGATCGTCGAGCCGCTCGCGAGGCGCACTTCCCGCTTGTCGCGCTCTATCCCCAGCACCCAGTCGTGCACCACGTTCACCCCGTACTGGGAGGCAAGGCGGGTGTAGGAGTGGGCGAGGCTGTCGTGTTGGCGAAAGCCGCCGAGGTAGAGGTTGGAGTAGAAGCAGCTGTGGTAGGTGCGCGTGGGTTCCACCAACACCACGTCCACCGCGCCCTCGGACTCGCGCGATAAGGCGAGGGCGGCCGTCGCGCCGCCGGCGCCGCCGCCCACGATGACCACCCGCGGGCGCGTCTGGGCTCGCAGGAGCCGTGACGACAGGGTGAGGGCGGCGACCCCGGCGCCGACGAATTCGCGTCGCTTGAGCGTCATGGTGAGCCTTGCAGAGCCGTTAGTCTTGCAGCGAGTTGAGCTCGTCTTCGTACTTCTTGACCAGGGCGATGTTGCCCTTCGGCTGGTTCAGGGCTTGCTCCATCATTTTGAGGCCCGGCCCCATCATCTTCTCCATCTGGGCCCACTGCGCGGGAGGCATGGAGTCTTTCATTGCCTTCATCTCCTCCATCTGCGCCCGCGACTCCTCGAGGTCGCCGCTGGCGGCAGCCATCGCGAGCCCCACGCTGTAGGCCACCGTCTGCACGCGCTCGGGCGTGAAGTTGTGGCGCTTCAGAATCGCCTTGGCCTTCTCCTGGCCGGCGAGGCGCTCAGCGAAGTTCGGGCCGGTGGGATTCTCGTCGAGCTTGAGGCCGAGCGCCTGAAGCTCCTTGGCGACCTTGAGCAGCCCGGTGACGTCGCCCTCCTTCAGCACGATCGGATCGGGCAGTTCGCCAGCCATCATGGCGGCGCCCATGTCGTCCTGGGCGTGCGCGCTGATGGGCGCGATCGCCGCTCCGAGCGTGAGCAGGCCGCTGAGCAGCCACGGGATGAGCTTGGCGTGGGGTGAGGGTGAGTTGGGGCTTCGCATGAGAACTCCTGTTCTTGCTTTGAGGCGCTGATCGCGGCCGCCGAGTCGATCGGTCGACACGGGCGCGAATGACGGCCGCAAGGGTACCAGGATGGTGATTGTCGAGCGTCCGGGGCGCGGGCCTGGCGTGCGTGGATAGGTGGAAAATCGATCTAACCTCCTGTCCCGAAACTACTTTACGCCATTCCCTCGCGGATCCAGGAAACACGATGATTCACACCGAGGGGCCCGATTGCGGCTGCTGTCGCGGCGATGACGTTCTCCGGGGCGGTTCATGCTGCTGGCGCTCAAAAGCGGCGGACTCGAACGGCGGCGGACTCGAAGCTCAGCCGAGTAGGCTCCGGCCGCAGCCTAGGTTGACGCTAGGTCAGCAACTCCCCGAGCAGAGCGCTGGCGATGTCCCCGGGATCGCGGGCGAAGTTGGCGAGGTTCGGCAACAGCGCTCGTAGGTCGTCGCGCGTCACGCCGAACCAGTCCACCGCGGTGGCCGTGAGCTGATCGTTGGCCAGGGTGGGAATCAGGCGACCCTTGTCGGAGATGTCATCGTCCGACCCCAGGGCCAGGCTTGGTGCATCGCCGAGCATGCCGGGGGTGCGCATGCCGCCGCCCAGCACGAGCTGATGGGTAGCCCAGCCGTGATCGGTGCCGTCGCCGTTGTTGCTCAAGGTGCGACCGAAGTCCGATTGGGTGTACGCGAGAACGTTGTCCGCGAGGCCCAGGTCACCCATGGCCTTGTGGAACTTATCGAGGCCCAGGCTGAGCTCTCGTAGCAGCGCGGGATGGGTCTCAGCTTGGTTGCTGTGTGTATCGAAGCCGTCGAGGTGGGCCAGGAAGATCTGGCGCCCGTAGCCCTGATCGCTGGCCAGCTTGATCATGGTGGCGATCGCTGCGAGCTGAGCGATGAAGCTGCCGAAGGCCGAGGGCAGTTCGAGGTTGAGGTCGTCCGCGGAGGGGATGGCGAAGAGGTCGCTGCCCCGGTTGCCGTAGAGGTCCGCCGAGGTGTAGGCGAGGCGCGCCTGGGTGGCCTGCCAATCGTCGTTCAGCTGGGCGAGGACGTCGTCCGAGCGATCGCCCAAGCGCTGATAGGCCTGCTCGAAGAGGTTCTCGGGCGAACGGGGCGTGCGGGTGGTGTAGTCCTGGGCCGGTGGTCGCACCGTGTCGTCGAAGCGAGGGGCTCGTGGATCGCCCATGAGGTATTGGTAGAGCGCCCGTCGGTTCGCGGCGAGGCGGTCGACGTTGCTGTCGATGGCGCCATCGATGGCGAAGGGATTGAAGGCCGTGGGTCCGGTGGACGGCAACACCACCGGGGTGGTGCGCTCACCGGTGAGCATTTTGCTGGCGCTGTCCATGGACACGTTTAGCCCTAAGGGAAACGCCGGGTCGTAGGCGCCGAACCAACGGTCCGCCAGCTGTCCTGCCCAGCCAGGGCCGTTCAGTTGATCGGCGCGCCCCAGCTCGAGCTGGCGACGCTGGTGGTTGTGGGCGAAGAGGAACAGGGGGAGGTCGGCGCTGCCGTCCTCGATCTGCGCCTTGCTGGTGGGCCCCACGAGGTTGCCCGTGTTGAGCACGGCCTTGACGCTGGCGCTCTCCAGCAGCTGGGCGATCTCCGGCATGACGCTGTTGACGCCGAGCGGCATGCCCGGCAGGGCGTACATGCCTGCTAGGTAGGCCTGGGCCGCGTCCAGGGGAGTGTCGCCGCGGTAGGGGTTCGCCCCAGGCGCGATGGTGGCATCAGGAACGGTGAGCGTCGTGTCGGCGACGGCCAGGCTGCCGCGGGTGGCCGCGTAGGTGGCGTAGGCGTCGGTGGCCGATAGGGGCAGCAGCATGTTGTGCGCATCGTTACCACCACGCAGCATGATGACCACCAGGGCTTTGTAGTCGCCCGTCGGTACCCCGTTGTTCGCGCTCGCGCGGGTGGCGCCGAGGGTGCAGCAGCCCACGCTCGCGAGCGAGCTCAAGCGCAGGAAGTCACGTCGGTCGAGTGTCATGGGGAGTTCCTCACTGCACCATGTAGGCCGGCATCGAGGTGGCCATCACCAGCGCGTCGCGCACCAGCTCCCACGCCTCGAGCACGCGCTTGTCGGTCTTCACCTCGGGTGGGTCGTCGGCCCGCTCGCCCTTGTGCATGCCGTCGCGCAGGTGCTGGGTGAGGGCATCGCGGTACTCGCCCGGCAAGGCGCCGCCGAACAGACGCTCGTCCACCCAGTCGACCAGCGCGCCGACGGCGGCGGCCTTGAAGGGCTGTCCGCCGTTCTCGTCTTCGAGGTTGATGCTGGCGAAGTCCATGTTGCTGTCGCCCTCCATGGCCAGCTCCATGGCGTTCAGGGGGGCGGTGAAGTTCACATCGAAGACCCGACCGTTGGAGAAGCCCAGTACCCGACGTTCGCTCAAGCCCCGATCGAAGCGCACGAACTCGCGGGTATTGGCGAGGGCCAGCACCAGGTTGGCGACGTTGGCGTAGTACTGGTCCGTCAACATCACCATCTCCGGCGCCAGGAGCTCGGCCTGGGTGAGGTCCGCGTCCGGTGGCACGAAATCGGGGGCGAAGAAGTTGAAGACGGACTCGGCGCGCATGGGCGCATAGCCGATGACTTCCTCGAGCTCGTTCTCGTAGTAGATGTTGACCTCGGTGATCGGCACGTCGACCTTGTTGCTCATGAAGCCCGACGGCACGGGCGCGACATCCACGGCCCGCAGCAACTGCGTGTAGGCCAGCAGCGGCTCCTTGATCTTGCTGCTGGCGGTGCCTGGTGCGTAGGCGTCCTGATCGAGGAGGACCGACTTGAGCACGGCGCCGAGATTGCCTCGTACGCCCGCGCCGTCATCGACGAACACACCCGCCACCCGCGCCACGTACTGCGGCGAGGGGTTCGCGGTGACGAAGTGCGCGATCAGGTGCTTGGCGATGTAGGGGGCGATGTTCGGGTGGTCGAACAGCACGTCCAAGCTCGCGTCGAGTCCGCTGCGGGTGGAGTTGCCGTTACCGTCGAGGGTGCGGTCCGCGGCGTCTAGGGCGAGGCGTTGGCCGAGCAGGGTGATGTGGCCGTCGCCTTCGCCGTCGTAGTAGGGATCGAGTTCGTCTTCGTGGAAGCTCGGGTCGAAGACCATCGGTCGGGTGTGTTCGCCGTCGCCCGTGCGCGGACCGCGGAAGTTGCGGCCGCCGGCCAGGTGCCAGCCGGTCATCACCTTCGCTAGCTCCTCGATGTCGCGTTGGGCGTAGACCGGGGTCGGCAGCCCGGCGCTGTCGAAGACCGGCTCGCCACCCTCCGTCAGCGCGTACAGCCCGAGGGTGAACAGCTGCACGAGTTCGCGGGCGAAGTTCTCGTCGGGGCGCGTGGCGTCCTGCGCGCTTGCCTTCTTGTTGCCCGCGTGGGAGAGGAAGGTGCCCATGGTGGGGCTGCGGGCGACATCGCCGAGGAGCTCGTGGTAGCTGCCGAAGGCGTGCCGGGCGAGGAGGTCGTAGAAGTAGGCGAGGCTCTCTCCGCGCTGGTCGAGGGGCGGTGTGCTGGTGGAGGTCACGAGCAGCTGACTCAAGGCGTAGGCCATGCGCTGGCGCAGAGGGTCGCTGCCCACCAGGGGGTGGTCCACGGAGCCGAACACGTTGTCGTGCCACGCCGCCATCTGGAAGCGGCGCACGAGCGGTTCGGCCGTGCGCTCGTTGAAGGCCACGCTGCCGTCCACCTCGTCCACGGTGAAGAAATCGACATCGGGGGCGAAGGCCTCGGCGATCTCGATCGTGCGCTCCAGGTGCGTCGGCCACGCGTCGCTGGCGCTGTCGTAGGCCGAGGGCGTCGCCAGCTGCGCGTCCACCCAGGCCTCGGGGCCGAGGCGCTCGAGATCGGCCATCAGGGTGGGGGTGGGGCCGAAGGTGCCCATGGAGAGGAGCTTGAAGCGCTGCGCTGTGGTGAAGTTGGCCGGCGCACTTACACGGGGGTCGCGCGGGTTGGCATCCGCGGTGTCCTCTACGCCGTCGCCGTCATCGTCCGGATCGGTCGCATCGGGGATGCCGTCGCCGTCAAGATCATCCTCGGCGGGCTCCGGCGGCGCGCTGTCGCGGGTGGGGTCGAGGGGGAAGTCGTCGTCGCTGTCCTCGACGCCGTCGTTGTCGTCGTCGCGGTCGAAGCTGTCGAGCATGCCGTCTGCGTCCGTGTCCAACGCGCTCGGTTGGGCCGTGCGTACGGCGTCCGAGAAGGCTTGCGCCTGTGCTTGGGCAAAGGCCTGCGGCGTCGTCTGCTCGTCACGAACCTGCGCCAGGTCGCGCAGGGTGTCCGACTGCACCACCGCGAGGACGGCGGCGCCGGTGGAGCTGACCGGGCTTGCGTCGGGACTGGCCAGGAGCGCGTTGACCTCAGCCACCGCACGGGCCACGGCGTCCACCTGGGCCTCGGACAATGGAGCCCCGGCTGCCTCGGCGATCGCACTCGAGAGGGCGTTTCCCAGCGGCTCGGCATCACTGAGGGAGGCGCCGCCGATCAGGCGCTCCCCGAGTTGCCGCTGCAGGGCCTGCTCCAGGCGTGCGACCGCGCGCGGGTCGGTACCTGCGGCGAGGGCGCTTTCGCGCAGGGCACGCAGGGTGAAGGCCAGCTCCTGCATGAGCTGTAGCAACGTGTTGGCCTCCGTATCGCCGCCGAGGCTCGCCTCCCAGACATCCAGGGTGCGCAGCGTGTCGGTATCGGCCTGCACACCTAGTGCATCGAGTAGCCGTTCGGCCTGGGCGTCGTCGCCGAGGCTCGTCAGCAGGCTGGTGAGGGGGGTGACCGTGAAGGTCTCCGTGGAGCTTTCGGGGATGCTGGCCACCATGGTGAAGCCCTCCAAGCGAAGGCCTGTGAAGGTATCCACGCCGTCCGTGGCGATCAGCCGCGCCGTGATCCCCGGCTGTGGCGTGAAGTCCGGCACCATCACGTAGCCCTCATCATCCGAGAGGGCCGAGGGTTCATCCACGTCCAGCACGCCGTCGCCATCCAGGTCGACGTAGACGATCGCATCGGCGACAGGGCCGTCGATCACTCGTGCCTCGAGCACATCCACCACGTCTACTGCTACCGAGGCGCTTGCGGTGTCGTCCGCGGTGGTGGCCACAATCTCGAAGAGATAACGGTTGTCCGTGTTAGCCGGATCTTCGAAGTCGGGAGGATCGAGAAAGAGTACGCTCTGCCCGTCTATCCGCAGGCGCGAGGCGTCCGGTCCGTCGAGGGCAAGCGAGAGAACGCCGCCGTCGCTCGTGCTGGCGGAGAAGTCGAGGGCTTTCGCGCTGCCCTCGGCGACGCTCACCCGCGCCGACGCGCTGATCGAGGGTGTGGAGGGCGCGGGAGCGGGATCCGTGTTGCCGGTCTCATCGCTGGGCGGCGGTGAGCTGCCGCCGCCACCTCCGCTATCGCCACCGCAGCCTGCGGCCAGGGCGAAGAGCGCCAAGAGGACGGGGGCGAGGCGTGTGCGCAGCGGCGCTCGGATTTGCATAAGTACCTTGCCTGATCGGTCGCACGGACCCTGGCGCTTGCAGGCGCCGCGGTGGGCGTAGGACCAGATGCTCGGCAAGGTGGCGAGTACGCACGATGAACGCGATCGCGGAAACGCAATCGCGCCGGAGTTACTTTACAGAACTATTCGCCAAGGGGTGCTGCGATGAGATGCAGTGCCGCTGGAATCTTAGGTAACGGGCGCGCCAGCGTTCCCCGTATGTCATAAGGCTGGGCGCTTGCTACCAGCCGTTCACGCGTGGCCAGAAGTCGGTGCTGCCACCGCCTTCATCGATGAGGACATAACCCTCAAAGCCGGCGGCGGTCATGCACACGTGATTGGGCAACACGCGCACCTGTGTGCCCACCGGCAGGCGTGCCACCACGTCCGGCCCCTTCACGTGTCCGTGCTCCTGGCTCACCGCGGCCACCCGATAGTCGGGCAGCAATCGACCTGTGGCCGCGTCCGCGAGGAGACCGTAGGC
>JBCBZW010000009.1 GCA_039815145.1 Pseudomonadota bacterium | reverse complement strand
GCCCAACGCCGCCGCAACGCCTACCGCGCCTACCGCGAGTCCATGCCCCTCTCGCCCAAGGTGCGCCTGACGCAGGACGGCAGCCTGGAGATCTTCCGCCGCCTCCAGTACGGCGACCTTGCCACCCTGCACCTGGTGGACACACGCCAGTACCGCACGGACCAACCCTGCGACGATCGCTTCCCCGCCCTCGCGCCGTTCTGCTCCGACGGCCTCAACGCCAGCGAAGCGACCCTCACGGGCGCCCGCCAGGAGCGCTGGCTCTACGACGGCCTCAGTAACAGCGCCAGCACCTGGAACGTGATCGCCCAGCAGGTGATGCTGATGCAATGGGACGTGACCCTGGTCAAGGCCCTCGGCGGCAGCTACAACCCGGACGCCTGGGACGGCTACCCCACCGTGCGCCAACGCCTACTGAATTTCATCGCCGATACGCGACCGAACAATCCGATCGTGCTCAGCGGCGACATCCACTCCGCGTGGGCCGCCGACCTCAAGCACGACTTCGCCGATGGCGGCTCGGAAACCTTAGGCGCCGAGTTCGTCTGCACGGGCATCACCTCGCGCTTCCTGGATGCCCTGTCACCGCTACTCGGCCTCACCGTGAGCGCGGGCAACCCGCACATCCGCTACTTCGAGGGCAGGCATCGCGGCTACTGCGTCTGCGACGTGGACGACACGCGCTGGCGGACCGACTTCCAGGCCGTCCGGCGCACCGCCCACCCCACGCTCACCGTGGCGGACGCTGACGTCCCCGTGCAGACGATCGCCTCCTGGGCGATGCGCGCCGGCGACCCCGGACTGGTCAGCGCCTAACCGCCACACCCCGGCCTCGGTGACCCATGTGTCACCCCCCGACCATGACAAGCGTCACTACCGGCACCCACCCCGCCGGCGATCCAATGGAACCATCGCTAAGCCGCTTCTGGAGACGCCTCGTGATGACGCTAATCGACTGGTTCTGGGCCGATCATTGGCTCGGCCGTGCCCACGTGATCCTGGCCGCCGTGGCCCTCATCGCCGGACCGGCGATCTTCCTGACCCGCAAGGGCACGCCCACCCATCGTCTGGTGGGATTCGTCTACCTCTTGGCGATGCTGGTGGTGAACGCGTCGGCGCTCAGCACCTACGAGATGTCCGGCAAGCCGAACCTCTTCCACGCCTTCGCCCTCATGTCCCTCGGCGCCATCGTGCCCGGCTTCATCGCCATCGCTCGCAGGAACATCTCATCGCACTACTACTTCATGAGCTGGTCCTACTTCGGCCTGATGGCGGCCTTCCTCAGCCAGATCGCCACCCAGACGGGCCTGTTTCCGAGGCTAGGTGCGGCCTTTGGCGGGGTGAGTATCTTCGTGGTGGTGCTGGTGGCCTCCACGCTCGCGTCCTTCGCCGTGTCCTTCCTGATCAACCGCCAGGCGACGCGCCTGCTGCCGCGCTACGCGCCGGGCGAAGGCTAGTGGGCCGCTTGCCGCGGGTCAGTCGCTCGCTCGCTCGCCTCGAGGGAGTGGGCTAGGCTGATGCCATGGTGGTCGTGCAACAGTGCGCCCGGCCGCGCACGCCGCGACGGCTCGGCGAATGAGGTCCTGGCTGACGCTCGTGATCGCCCTGATCGGGCTACTCGGCGCAGGTGACCGCGCCAGCGCCACGCAGCCACCGCAGGGGGCACTCGACCTCGAGCTTGCCCTCGGGGATCTGCAGGGGCCGGGCTGGCGGGCCAGCGGCATCGCGCTCGTGCTCGAGTCACCGCGGGTGGGGCGTGCCGCCGGGCGCGTCGAGATCGACCGCCTCACCCTGCCGCCGCCCATCGGCGATCTGCGCCGCCTGGTCGCCCGTTGCGCCCGCCTCGACTACAGCTTGGTGCAGGTCCGTTGCCGGGAGGCGCAGATCGACCCCGGTCCCGACGGGGCCGGACTGCAGGCGATCCGCGGCGACATCACCTACGCGATATCTGACCGAGCGCTCAGCGTCAGCGTCACGGCCGAGCATCGCACGCTCGGCACCGTGCTCGTCGAGGGCACCGTGACGCCAGAAGACTGGTCCTTGAACGCGCACGCGGACACGCTGCCCCTGGAAGCACTGCAGTCCCTGCTAGGCGCGAGCGCCGAGTCCTTCTCCGTGACGGGTGAACTGAACCTCCACCTCGACGCCGAGGGCACTGGCAAGCAGTTCACCGCCCACTTCCGCGGCGGCCTGCGCGACCTCGCCGCCGCCAACCCCCAGGGCACCCTCGCGACGGATGCCCTGACCGTCGCCTTCGAAGGCGACGCAGCCTCCGCCCCGGCCCTCGCCGCCGTCGACTTCACGGTGCAGCTGGACGTGCCAAGCGGCGAGGCCTACGTCGAACCCATCTACGCCAACCTCTCCGACCACCCCGGCACCTTCTCCGCCACGGGCCGCCTGACACCACGCCGCGCCGATCTCACCCACCTATCGTTTTCACTGATCGACGTCATCGAGGGCGAAAGCACCGGCCCCATCACTCTCGCCAACGACGACGACCTGGGACGCTGGCGCATCCTCGACCTCCCCGTCACCTTCGACCCGATGCGCCTACCCGCCGCCTACACGGTGCTCCTGCAGCCCTACCTCGCCGGCACCGATCTCGATGACCTCGAGACCACCGGCGCCCTCCGTGGCACCGCACGCATCGTCGACGACCAGCTGCACGAAGCCCACGTGGCCCTCGACGACCTGCACGCAGAAGACCGCGACGGGCGCCTCGCCATCTACGGCCTGAGCGGCGAAGTCGATCTCTTAGCGGAGGGTCGCCAGCAACCGCGCTGGCTCGCCTTCGACGGCGGCTTCGTCTACGGCATCCCCTTCGGCGCCCAACGGGCCGACTTCGACGAGCGCGAGGCGGGCCCCGGCTGGCGCCTCGCCGCGCCTATCGACGTGCCCGTCCTAGACGGTCAGCTCCACCTGGAACGCCTGGACTTCACGCCGCCGAGCGCGGGCACGGATGCGCCGCCGACGATCGGTCTCGACGCCAGCCTCACCGCTATCGGCATGCGCGCCCTATCGAATGCCCTAGGTTGGCCTCCCCTGGCGGGCACCCTGTCGGGGCGTATCCCGAGCGTGTCCTACGAGAACGGGGACATCGCCATCGCCGGCACGCTGGAGGCCGAGGTGTTCAGCGGTCTCATCGCCATCAACGGCCTGCGCGTGCGCGAGCCCTTCGGCAACCGCGCCATCGCCCGCGCCGACATCGAGTGGCGCCAGCTCGATCTCGAGGAGCTGAGCAGCACCTTCTCCTTCGGCGCCATGAACGGCCGAGTCGACGGCTACCTCAAGGACACGGTGCTGCTCAACTGGTCGCCGTTGCGCTTCGACGGCGCCCTGTTCACGAGCCCCGGCGATCGCAGCCGCCACCGCATCAGCCAGCGCGCCGTCGACAACATCGCGAGCCTCGGTGGCGCCAGCGCCGCCCTGTCCTCCACCTTCCTGCGCTTCTTCGAGGACTTCGGCTACGACGAGCTGCGCCTGGGCTGCCGCCTGCAGGACGGCGTGTGCCGCATGACGGGCCTGGAACCGGTCACGGACGACACGGGTCTACCGGGATACCTGATCCTGCGCGGTCGCGGGTTGCCGCGATTGAAGGTGGTGGGGCATGCGGAGCGCGTCGACTGGCCTCAGTTCCTCGCCCAACTGCGCAGCATCACCGAGCCCGATGGGGAGATCAGTTTTGACTAGAATGGCCCCATTGCCCGCTCGCCTCGCGAGCCTGCCAGGAGAATTGCCATGCTCTCTCGTTCCCGCGCCGCCACGCTGGCGTTCGGCGCCCTGCTCAGCGCCTTCGTGGTCGCCTGCGTCACCATCAACGTGTACTTCCCGGAGGCCGCCGCCGAGCGTGCCGCCGATCGCATCATCGAAGAGGTGTGGGGCCCTGAGGCCGGCGCTGGCAACGACCAGACCTACCTGGCGCCCCAAGGTGCCGACCAGACGATCCTCGCCGCCTGGCGCGAGCGAACCGCGATCGAGGCCCAGCGCGCGGCGATCGGGCTACTGGACCTCGTCGTCCCCGCCGCCAACGCCCAGGTGTCCGCGGCGGACCTCGACATCAACACCCCCGAGGTACGCGCCCTCACCGACTCGATGAACAAGCGCTTCCGCGATCTGAAACCGCTCTTCGATGCGGGCGCCGTCGGCCTCACCAGCGACGCCCTGATCGACATCCGCGACCGCAACGCCGTACCCCTCAGCCAGCGCAGCAAACTTTCCCAGCTGGTGACGGCGGAGAACGGCGACCGTAACCGCCTATACGCCGCCATCGCCAAGGCCAACGGCCACCCGGAGTGGGAGGACGGCATCCGACGCACCTTCGCCGATCGCTGGGTGGCCCGGGCGAGCGGCGGGTGGTACTACCGCACGTCTAGCGGGGAGTGGCGGGCCAAATAGCGCGGCTTCCCTGCGCTGGCAGGCCAAAACTGTGAGTCAGGCCAGTCCCCTCGCGGGCGGGTCTTGGCATCGTGCGCAGGTACGTCTAACGAACGCTGCTGCCCGGCCCTGCGCAGGAGGCCCCGACCCATGTTCGATGCTGTCGAAACCACCGAAGAAGTCGTCGAGGATCAGGCCCACGAGCAACTCGTGTTCCGGGTTGCCGACATGTTGCTGGCCATCCCGGTCCTTCAGGTGCGGGAGATCTTCGATCGTACGCCGCTCCTGAGCCTGCCCCAGGCACCGCCCGAGGTGCTGGGCATGATCGACGTGCGCTCGCGCTCCATCGCCGTGATCGACTTCTCTCAGAAGCTGGGCCATGGGCCGATGGAGGCGCACGAAGGCAGCCGCATCGTGGTCCTAGAGTGCAACGCCCTGAGCCCGGATGAGGACGACGACGCTGAGGGCAGCCCGGATGATGCGCAGCTGCTCGCCATCCTCACCGACGGCGTGGTAGGGGTTACGGCCCTCGAGCAGGCGGACGACCAGCACCTCCCCACGGTCGGCGAGCGCTGGGACGCCACCTGCATGACCAACCTCGGCCGTTTGCCAACGGGTGAGGTGGTGATTCGCCTGGATCTCGAGGTGATGTTCGGCGGCGACGACTACCGCGTGTTCTCGGCCAGGGCCTGAGGCTTGCGGGCCCAGGCACCGAGGCGCCAGGCCGCGAACGCCCCTATCGCGGTCAGCACTGCCGTCAACGCATAGTAGTAGCGATAGCCTAAGCCGTCCGGATAGCGATCCAATAGCCACCCGCCGATCAGCGGCATCGTGATATCGGGCGTGTAGCCCACCACGGAGATCACGCCCACAGCCGTGCCCGTGAGCGCTTGGGGCACGCCGCCCACCTCCATCAGGGCGAAGTAGATCCCCCGTAATCCGAAGATGGCGATGGCAGCCAGGGCGATGTTCACCAGCACGAAGCCCAGCATCCCGCCGCCCGTGGGCATCACCACGAAGATTCCGAAGCTCACGGTGAGCACGATGAAGAGCGCCGTCGTGGTGCGGGCGACGCCGAAGCGGTCTGCCGCCATCCCCGCCAGCGCTGCGGACAGGGGCTTCAACCACTGACGCCCCACGCTGATCGCCCCCGCGGCGCCCACGGACAGGGCGAATACATCGCCTGCATACGGTGTGAAGTAGAACGATGCCCAATAGGCGGAGTAGGCGGTCAGCACCACCACGGCGATGAGCCACACGGTGGGCATGCGCCACACCACCAGGAATTCCTTAAGGCCGATCGCGTCCACCCCGGCCCGCCCGGCCGCCGCATCGTCCAGGCACACGGCACAGGCGATGCCGAGCAACACCACCACCGTGGAAAGCAGGGTGATCGCTCCGGCCAGGGATCCGGCCGAGCTTCCCAGCACCCAGAACAGCGCGAGCGCCGACGAGTTCAGGGCGATCTCGCTCACCCCACGGGTGCTCTCGAGCCAACCGAAGGCACGCCCCTGCTCGTCCTCACCGGCCCAGCCGCGCGTCATGCGCATCATAGAGGCCCAGAACAGCAACACGATGCTCACGCCCCAGGCGCCGTGGATCGCCAGGCACACGGCGTAGGACGGGTAGGTGGCGAGCCAGAGGCCCAAGCCCCCGGTGATCACCAGGCCCGCACTCATGAGCCAGCGCGGGGACCAGCGGTCGGCCAGCCAGCCGCCGGGCAGGTAGGCGAGCATGGAGGTGACGCCGAACACGCTCATGAGCATGCCGGACTCGGTGTTGTCGAGGGCGAGGGCGTCGGCGAGGGGCTGGTAGAACACCTCGCGCAGGAACGGCAGGAGGAAGATGGCGCCGCCGGAGGCGCCGAGGATCAGCATGACCAGGGCGCGACGCAAACGGGTCATCGGCGCGCCTCGGGGCAGTGGCGGTGGCTGCGGGCGACGACGGCTCCCTCCCTGGCCAGTCAGTCGGTGCGGGCAATGGCCTGCCCGCACGCGTGGTCACGCCCCTACATCTACCAGCTTTTCGCCACCGGTGCTCCCTCGGGAGCACGCACGCTACTGGGGCGTCGGCACTTCCTGGGTCGGTCGACGCAGCAGTTGCTCGAACTCTTCCGCGTTGAGGGCACCGTCGCCGTTCTCATCCGCAGAGGAGAAGTGGCGCGCGAGCGCGGGGGCGCCGGCGAGCTCGTCCCGGGTGATGAGCTCATCGCCGTTGCGGTCCATCTTCTTGAGGTAATTCGTCACGTCGGCCGCCGACACGGTCGTGGACAGGGCCGGGATCGCGATCGCCGCTGCCGCGACGAGGGTAGCCAGGGAACGCGGGTTACCGTGGGGTCGCATCGTGGATACTCTCCTGAAGGTCGAAGGGTGAATCATCGCGGTGCTCACGAGTCTTCATCCGTATTCATCTGCACCCACCAGGTGCGTACGGGGGCTTCCCGGTCACCGCCTTCGCAGCTCTCGGGGCCGACCACACAGCCGATGTCACGGCCGGGCTCATCGTCTTCGTCGTCCTCGTCGTCTTCCTCGCCCTCACCGTCGCCGCCTTCCTCTTGCTCCTCGCCGCCAGGGTCGGTGCAGAGCTTGCCGAAGCAGGTCTCCGGTTCGATGCCGGTGGCGTCGTCTTCGGTGAAGATGTAGACGACCTCCGGTGGGATACCCGGGCGATCGAGGGCGTCGACGTTCACGCCGCCGGTGGAGAGGTCCACGCTGTAGAGCTGCCCGGAGCCGAGCGCCGCGAAGCAACCGCGGGTCAACTCGTTCTGCGGCAGGTAGCTGGTGAACAGGGCGTTGTTCTGGAAGATGCGCGTCTGCGCCAGCACCTTCTCACCGGCCGCGGTGACCAACGGCAGCTTGAAGCCGGACACGAGCGCGTTCGGATCATTCTGCAGCACGGAGATCTCTGACAGCGTGTCGTGGGTGAAGCCGTAGCGCGACACGTACTCCGCCGCCGGGTCGTCCGAGTTGCCGAGTTCGAGGAAGGGGTAGTAGTCGCGCAGGACGTAGAAGTAGTCCTTGATGGTGCCGTCCTTCGGATGCGCGCGGTAGCCTGAGGCGATGGTCAGGTTGAAGAAGTTGCTGCCGTTGGCGGCGCCCAGGGCGAGGTCGGGCGCGTAGTAGAAGCGACGGTTGTCGAAGGGCTGGGCCGACTCGACGCCACCGACGGACGCCATCACGCCACCGGTCACCTTGAACTCATCGCCCTCCTCGCGCGGGTTGTGCACATCGAGGCGCCACACGCGCCCGCCGAGATCCGCGGCGTACATGCGGTCGACGAGGCCGTCGTTGTCGAGGTCCAAGGTGCGGATCGTGCCCGTGATGGCGTTGTTCATGTCCGCAAAGTAGGTTTCCTTGGTGGTGTCCTGCGTGTTCGCGGCACTGCCGGACCACACGAGCTCCCCCGTGAAGGCGTTGATCATGTAGATCGCATTGCCTTCGCTGTCGGCAGACCAGGCGGAGTAGTTGTCATGACGCTCGTCGTAGCCGCCGCCGAAGATCAGCACGTCCTGCACCAGCGAGTTGCCGAAGCTGCCCGTCTCCACCTTCGTGCGCACGAAGGGCGACCAGCTCTGACCGAGCTGTGCCATCCCAGGGGAGGTGCCGGAGAGCTTCCACAGCAGCCTCGGCGCCACCGGGTCGGTGTAATCGAGGGCGTAGTAGTAGTTACCGCCGCGACGCAGGCCGAAGTACAAGATCACCTGATCGCCAGGGTTGATCTCGCCGTCGCCGCCATCGCGCACCCAGGCGGTGATCGGGCCGTCGACACCGTAGGTGCGGTCGGCAGTTTCCGCGTTGGCGAACCAATCCGGTAGCTTGGGCAGCAGCTCGAAGGGCATGAAGGAGGAGATCTCCTCCCCGGTCTCGCCCTTGAGCGCATGGAGGAAGCCCTCGTTGGTGCCGACGAACACCACCGCTTCGGGCTCCACATCACCGTCGGCATAGGTCACCACCAGCGGACGGGAGTGCATGGGATCGCCCATCTCCTGGCGGGCGTCGTAGAGCTCGAGGTCGTTGTCCTCATCCTGCAGGTCGTTGCCGACCGCCCAGTCCACCAGGATCTCGATCTGCTGCTTCTTGTCCTCGAGCTCGAGGCCCTGGCCGCCGCGCTCGATCACGCGCTCCATGCCGGCTTCGATGGCGTCCTCCAGGTCGTCATCGGGGTAGAGCTGGTTCAGGTATTCGAGCAGCTCCGTGTTGTCGACGTTCATGGCCGTAACCGCTCCGCCGAACTCGGTGAAGACATTGCGGTCGGCAGTCAGGTGGGTAGCCGCGCCACCGGCGGAGACGGAGTAGCCATCGATCTCATCGCCCCACCAGCTGCGCGAGTCCTCGCGGAAGAAGCCGTTCGCCTCCTCGACCGCCGGCTGACCGTCGGCATCCACCACTACGAGGCCACCGCCGGTGTCCTCACCGAGGCGATAGCGCTTCAGGTTGCCCACCCAGCGGGTCCGACCCGTGGCCTGGAACACGCTGTAGTAGAGCTGATCGAGGTGGGTGGTGCGGTCGAAGGCGTTCACGGAGACGCCCGGGGAGGTGAAGGTCGTACCCGTCTCGTTGACGTCGATGAAGATCGATTCGAGCACGTTCAGGAGCGACTCGGCATCGTCGGCCAGGTAGTAGCCACCGCCACCACGCTCGGCGGTCTCCTCCAGCAGGCTGTTGTCCTGGAAGAAGCCGATCGTGTGCACCTTGATGTTCTGGAAACCGTCCGTCTCGTTGCCGTAGAGGTCGTTTTCGTAGAGGTAGGCGGCGATGTCGTCGAGGCAATCGCCGTTGCTGACGTCCGGGTTGTCCGTGCACTCAGCGGGGAAGCCGGGCCAGTCGGTCACCACGTCGTCGATGTCGAAGTCGAACACGGGAAGGCCATCGGTGAGGATGACGATGTGGTTCTCCTGACACTCCTTGATCGGGCTGATGTAGGTGTCGCCGTCGCGCGATTCGGGCACGGAGGGCGAGAGGAAATCTGGATCGGGGAACCACCAGCCGAGACCAGCGTAGGTGGTGTTCCCGAAGTAGACATCCCATCCCATCATGTAGTGGGCCGCCTCGAACAGGGTCTCCGACAGGGGCGTGGTGCCGTCGGCGATGAAGTTGTTGAGGTTCGTGATCAACTCATCGCGCGACACGGCGATGTCCTTCACGGCGTTGGTCACCATGCCGCCGCCCTGGATGTACCAGAAGGTGTCCGGGTCGGTGTAGCCCGAGTCGAAACGCATCATGCCGACGTTGACGTACTCGAGGTCGTTGAAGAACTGCTCGGCTACGTCTTGCACGACGTCCAGACGCGTCGTGCCATCGCCGTCCACCCAGCTGTTCATCGAACCCGAGGTGTCGATGATGAACAGCACGTTGGCATAGTAGTCCGGACCGAACTCGTAGCCGGCGGTTTGGTACAGCTCGGCGTCGTCGGCGAGGGCAGCTCCCGCACCGAGGCTCAGCCCCGCGGCGACGGCCAGCGTCTTGCCGATGATCCCTGCCCTGGTGACTTGCGCACCCATCTTGCTGCTCCTGAACATGTCGTTAGCGTTCACGTAGGGCACCCCGTGAGCGGGATGCATGCGTGTCGACTCGCGCCAGAGTGGGACCCAGTACTCAGTCCCGCCCTGCCAGAGCGACGGCCAGTAGACCGCGAACTCTAGGCGCAAGGGGCGATGAGATCGTGGCGGCGCGTCGCAGTTCGGCGGTAAATCAGCGTGATAGGTAAACTCCCAGGCAGCGCGTGTGACGTGGAGCAACCAGTTATGTAGCGCAGGCGCCGATGCACCGGCGTGTAGGAATGCTGGCACAAAAGCTTCATCCCCCCGTCAGCGCCCTGTTACATAAATGCAGCACCGTGGCCGGCGACATCCACCGCACGATCACGGGAGCCTCCCATGTCGATCACACCCCTTTCACGTCGTCACTTTCTGCAGCAGGCGGGCAGCGCCGTCGCCCTCGGCACGCTGGCGCCCACGCTGTCGGCCTACGCCGCGCGCCGCGCTCGCCAAGGCGTGAACCGCACGCCGACGAGTCCCTACGGCGACATCGCGCCGGTCATCGATCAAACCACTCGGCTGCCCCTGTTGAAGCTCCCCGAGGGCTTCCGCTACGCCTCCTACGGCTGGACCGGCGACCTCATGAGCGACGGCACGCTCACCCCCGATCGTCACGACGGCATGGCCGTGGTGGCCACCAGTCGCAACCTCGACGGCGACATCACCCTGATCCGTAACCACGAGCGCGGCGCCACCGAGCCCGGCAACCCCCTGCCCTTCATCGGCGACGGCCTCGCCCCCATCTACGACGACTTCACCCTGGAAGGAGTGATCAGCGGCATCGGCGGCGGCACCACCAGCATGACCTTTCGCCGCGGCCGGCTGATCGACCATCGCGCCTCCCTGGGCGGCACGCTCACCAACTGCGCCGGCGGACGCACGCCCTGGAACAGCTGGCTCACCTGCGAGGAGGTCACGATCCGCGGCACCATCATCGGCGCCAAAGACCACGGCTACGTGTTCGAGGTGCCGGCGCCCAACACGGGCCTCGTGGCCAGCGCCGTGCCCATCATCGACATGGGGTTCTTCGATCACGAAGCCGTCGCCGTCGACCCCGCCACCTCCTTCGTCTACCTCACGGAGGACAACGGGCCGAACAGCGGCTTCTACGAGTTCCGCCCCAACGATCGCTCTGGCCAGGTCGGCGCCCTCGAGCAAGGCGGTGAGCTCTACATGCTGAAGGTGGTCGGCCAGCCCCTGCGCGACCTGCGCGACGTGCAGGCGGGCGACGTGTTCGACATCGAGTGGGTGCGGGTGGAAGACCCCAACGCCGACCCCGAGTTCTTCGTCCCGCCCGAGGAGGACTTCCCGCCCATCGAAGGGTCGGGCAGGTCGGGCTGCTTCCTCCAGGGCGAGGCTCAAGGCGCCGCCTTCTTCAACCGCGGCGAGGGCTGTTGGTTCTACCGCGGCCTGATCTACTTCGTCGACACCTCGGGCGGTGCCGCCGAGAAGGGCACGGTGTTCGCCTACGATCCGGCGGCACAGCGCCTGACGGTGCTCTTCGTCTCCCCCGACGCAGTGGTGGCGGACAACCCCGACAACATCACCGTCAGCCCTAACGGCGGCGTGCTCGTCTGCGAAGACGGCGGCGGCGTGAACGACGAGGCCGGCGAACTCACCATAGGCACGCGCATGCTCGGAATCGAACCCGACGGCAACGCTTACGTGTTCGCCGAGAACAACATGATCATCGATGCCCCCCTGCCGGACCGGCCGTTCATCGAGCCCGCCGACTACCGGGGCAGCGAGTGGGCCGGCGCCACCTTCGGCCCCCTCGGCAACTTGATGTTCGTCAACATCCAGACCCCGGGCGTCACCTTCGCCATCACCGGGCCGTGGGAGCGCGGGCCGCTGTAGCGGTTTGCCGCAGGGCGGGCGCTGGGCCAACGCTGCCCGGTGCCCGTCCACCGAGCATCGCAAGGATCGCCAGCTCCACATCCCACCGCAGAAGCGGGACATCGCTTTGTGGTGTAGGATCCTAACGGAAACCATTGCTGGAGCATCGCCGTGATTCGATCATCCCTGGCGAAGGTACTGATCCTCGCGCTCACCGTGGGAAGCGCGGCCGCCCAGCCGCCGCAGGGTGCGCAGGTCACCGGCTTTGGGGGCTTTTTCTTCCGCGCCGAGGACCCGGCCGCACTCGCGGCCTGGTACCAGGAGCACCTCGGCATCGAGCGCACCCCCAAGTCCTACGACGAGAGTCCCTGGATGCAGGAAGCCGGGCCCACCGTCTTCGCGCCGTTTCCGGACATCCCCGACTTCCTGCATGCGGGTGAGAAGAGCGCCTTCGTCCTCAATTTCCGCACGGACGATCTCGACGCCCTCGTGGCCTACCTGAGCGAGAAGGACGTGGAGATGATCATCGACAAGGCGGTCTACCCGAACGGCCGCTTCGCCATGCTGTTCGACCCCGAGGGCAACCCCATTCAACTGTGGGAACCGGCCGCGCCCGCCAGCGACTAGTCGCCCCGCCCGGGGCGACCCTCAGCCCCCAGGCGAGCACACTTCCTAGCCAGCTATCACCTGCGAATCGGGCGGCGATACTGTCGCATCTGCGCTCCCTGTCCGTCCCTCCCCACGCGACGGGCACCGAAAATTCCGACCTTATGTCACAAGATCGCATCTTCGCCGCCCCGTAGTGCTATCAAATCGCTTAGGAATCGAGGTGGGACGGCATGCGAGGGAAGCTGTTGGGCGCATTGGGCGATATCAAAGGGATGGTGGCCATAGTCGCGCTATTCGCGGCAAACGTTGCCGGTGCCCAGTGCCCGGGGGACCCGCCGGGGCGTAGCGCCTACTTCGGCGACATCCACGTGCACACCCGCCTCTCCTTTGACGCCTACATCTTCGATACGCCCTTAGGACCCGAGGACGCCTACGACGCGGCCAAGGGGCTTGTCGTCGATCTGTCGCCCGTGATCCCGGGCCTGCCCAACCGGCGCTGGAAGATCGGCGCTCCCCTGGACTTCGCTGCCGTCACCGACCACTCCGATTTCCTCGGCGAAGTGAGCCTGTGCACCTCACCCGGGCTGGAGGCGGATACCTTCGCCGCCGATGACCTGGCCCTCGAACTCATCGACGAGGGCTTCGACGGCCAGGCGGCCACCCTGCTGCAGGCCTGCGAGGAATACCGCCAGACCGACGACAGCGCGGGCACGGCCATCCTCACCCAGCTGTGCCTGACTGCGCCCGAGAACGAGCAAATCTGCGCCGCCACGCAGACCCAGCTGGTCTCCATCTGGTCGCGCATCCTGCAGGCGGCCGAGCAGGCGTACGAACCCTGCGAGTTCACCACCTTCGCCGGCTACGAATGGACCGGCACCACCGCCGAAGCCCGCTCACGGGCACGCAACCACCGCAACGTGATCTTCCGCGACGTGCAGAGCCTGGTGGATGCGCAGTCCGTGCCGCTGATCTACCCGATCCTCACCAGCGACATCAACGTGCCCTCGCAGATGCGCGACTCGCTGCGCCGCGAGTGCCTGGGCGTGGAAGACGATGAGGCCTATCCCGGCCTCCCCGGATGCGACGTGATGGCCATCCCCCACACGAGTAACAACAGCCAGGGCACGATGTTCCAGCTCAACGAACAGGAGCGGGCGGCGGATCGGGCCGCAATGGAGCCCCTGGTGGAGATCTTCCAGCACAAGTCCAGCAGCGAGTGCGCGCCCTACAGCCACCCGGACGATCCCGACTGCGCCTTCGAGCCCTACGCCCTCGACCCGTTCCTGAACGAGACGCCGCAGAGCGTGACCCCGGGCTTCATGCGCCGTGGCTTGGCGATCGGGCTGATCCGCGAGCAACAGTCCGGCGCCAACCCCTTCCAGGTCGGCTTCATCGGCGGCACGGACACGCACAACGGCATCCCGGGCGCGGTGGAGGAGGACAACTTCCCCGGCCACGTCGGTGCCGCCGACGGCGGCCTCGCCAAGCGCATGGCTGAGAACAACGTGCCCTTCAACCCGGGTGGCCTGGCCGGCGTCTGGGCGCAGGAGAACACGCGCGATGCGATCTTCGAGGCCTTCCGCCGCCGGGAGACCTTCGCCACCAGCGGCCCGCGCATCCGCCTGCGCCTGGCGGCGAGCTGGCGTGCCAATCCCCTGCCGAGCGAGCCGAACGACCTGTGCGGCGAGCTGCTCCTCGACACCCTCGCGAGCGTCACCCAGATGGGCAGTCCCCTACCTCCCCAGGGCAGCGCCAACCAGCAGCCGCAGCTGCTGCTGGTGGCCGTGGCCGACGCCAACAGCACGGACCTCGCGCGGGCCAACATCGTGAAGGGCTGGGTCGATGACACGGGCGAGGTGCACGAGGAGGTGATCGCTCTCGCCGACGCGCCGGAGGGCGGACGCCGCCGCTTGTGCCGGGCCTGGATGGACGAGCAATTCGACCCGGATCAGGCCGCCTACTACTACGCCCGCGTCTTCGAGCTGCCGACCCCCCGCTACAGCAAGCAGATCTGCGACGCCCAACCGCAGGGCTGGAGCTGCGACGGCCCGGAGCCGCCGCCCATCTACCCCACCTGCTGCGATCCGGCGGTGTACACGGACATCGAAGAGCGCGCCTGGAGCTCACCGATCTACTTCGCGCCCACGGCCGCACCCTAGGCAACGGCTTCCCGGCGAAGATGCTGCGCGGTTTTCGCTCCGCGCGGCGTCCCATTACTATGGCCCTCTTTTTCTTCGCCACCCGGGTGAAAGGGCTAGCCCATGCACACCATCAAGCACATCCTCAAGCACGGCGTCGAGCTCGGCGAAACGGTCACCATCGAAGGCTGGGTTCGCTCACGGCGCACCTCCAAGGGCGGGTTCTCCTTCATTCACGTGAACGACGGGTCGTCCTTCGACAGCCTGCAGGCCGTGGCCCGCGAGGAGCTCGAGAATTACGAGAGCGAGATCAGCCAGCTGCAGACCGGCTGCGCCGTGCGCATCACCGGCGAGCTGAAGGAGTCCCAGGGTAAGGGCCAGGACCGGGAGATCGATGCCACGAGCGTCGAAGTGGTCGGCTGGGTGGATGACCCGGACACCTACCCCATCGCCAAGAAGCGCCACACCTTCGAGTACCTGCGCACGGTGGCCCACCTGCGCCCGCGCACTAACACCTTCGGCGCCGTCGCTCGCGTGCGCAACGCCATCGCTCAGGCCGTACACCGCTTTTACGCCGAACAGGGCTTCCTCTGGATCAACACGCCCATCATCACCGCCTCCGACTGCGAGGGCGCCGGTGACCTGTTCCGCGTCAGCAAGCTCGACGTGGTGAACAAGCCCAGCGACTACGAGCAGGACTTCTTCGGCGCCGAGACCTACCTCACCGTGTCCGGCCAGCTGCAGGTGGAGAGCTTCTGCTGCAGCATGAGCAAGGTGTACACCTTCGGCCCCACCTTCCGCGCCGAGAACTCCAACACGACACGCCACCTCGCCGAGTTCTGGATGATCGAACCGGAGGTGGCCTTCGCCGATCTCAACGACAACGCCGACCTCGCCGAAGCATTCCTGAAGTCGATCTTCCGCGACGTGCTGGAGGCCTGCCCGGACGACCTCGCCTTCTTCGCCCAACACATCGATAAGCAAGCGATCGAGCGCCTCCAGGCCGTGATCGAAAAGCCTTTCGTGCGCATGGACTACAGCGACGCCATCGACATCCTGAAGGCTTCGGGCAAGACCTTCGAGTTCCCCGTCGAGTGGGGCTTGGACCTACAGTCCGAACACGAGCGGTTCCTCACCGAAGAGCACGTCGGCGGACCTATCGTCGTCATGAACTACCCGAAGGAGATCAAGGCCTTCTACATGCGCGAGAACGACGATGGAAAGACCGTGGCGGCGATGGACGTGCTGGTGCCGGGCGTCGGCGAGATCATCGGCGGCAGCCAACGCGAGGAGCGCCTCGATGTGCTGGATCCGAAGCTGCAGGCCCACGGCCTGAGCGACACGCTTTGGTGGTATCGCGACCTGCGCCGCTACGGCACCGTACCCCACGCGGGGTTCGGCCTCGGCTTCGAGCGCGTAGTGCTCTACGTCACGGGCATGGACAACATCCGCGACATCAGCCCCTTCCCGCGCGTGCCGAACAGCGCCAGTTTCTGATCGCTTAGCAGGCCCTGGGGGCCGCCAACTGCATAATCGACCGTAAAGTCGGCCTCGTTGGCGGCCTGGCCTGTGCCAGACTGCGTCCAAGCTTTCCCACGGATGAGGAGCGAGGACGATGAGACTGAGCACGGAAGCCCTTCGAGTAACTCTTGCCTGCGGCGTGCTGGGCGCGGCCAGCGTGGCGAGCGGTGCATCGATCACCACCTTCAACTCACCGTCCGAGTATTTCGCTGCCCTCAGCAACCCGACCGTGCTGGCCTTCGAAGCGCCCGCGCTGGGCACCGTGTTCCCCGAGGGCTCCGGCTTTTCCGGGATCACCTTCACGGACTTCCCTGACGAGACCTTCGGCGGCCTGATCACCGATCAGTTCGCGGCCTTCGGCAACCAGAGCCTGAGCGTCGACCGGGATGGGGAGTTCTCCGACTTTTTCTTCGAAGGCGAGAGTTTCTCCGTGGCCTTCGATGCACCGGTGAACGCGGTGGGTCTGTTCTTCAACATCGTGCCCGCGGACGATGTGGAGGACTTCCTGTTCATCAGCACGCCGGTGGGCGATGCCTTCGGCGGCGGGGCGGACCCGGTGGGGATCACCAGCTTCTTCTTCGTCGGCCTGATCTCCGACACGCCCTTCTCGAGCGCCACCTTCGGCTCCACCGTGGATGCCCCGGGCGGCTTCAACGTCGACGATCTGAGCTTCCAGGTGGTGCCGATTCCGGGCGCTCTTTGGTTGCTGGCCGGTGGCCTGCTCGCCCTGACCACCCAGCGTCGCAAGGGCTAGGCCGCTTCACTCCGATCACTGTCGCCACCCACCCGGGCATCGCCTCTTCGCTCGCGCAGCCAAGCCGACACGAGCGAGCGTTTCATGGGCGCGGCGTACAGGGGCCCTTGCTGCAGGTGGCACCCGAGGGACTGCAATAGCTCGGCCTGTTCGAGATCACGCACGTCCTGGGCCAGCAGTTCGATGCCCCGCTGCTCTGCGGCCCGCGCGATCACCTCGAGACCGCGCTGACGTGCCAGGGTCAGGCCGTCGGGCGCGGTGAAGGACGCGGCGAACTTGACCCGCTCAGGCGCGAGGTGCTCCAGGCGCACGAACAGGGCCGAGGCGCTGGTGATGTTGGCCAGGGACAACCCCACGCCGGTGTGATGCAGGGCATCGAGGTTGGCACACAGGCGCTTCTCATCGGCGAGATCGAGGTCCGCGAGTTCGCCATCGTCCACCTCGATCAGCAGCGAATCGGGCTCGACGGCGAACTCCGCGAGCAGCGACAGCACGCGCTCGGCGAAGGTCTCGGCGCGAAGCTGAGCCACGGACACGCCCACGCTGAACATCCTGAGCGAACTGTAGCCCGCCGCCTGCCAGCGCCCGAGGGCACGCGAGCCGGCCACGATGGAGCGCTCGAGCAGGTGATCGCCGAGCGTGGCGTAGCCATCGACCCGCACCACTTCGTGGGCGCCGTGCATCTCGCCCTGGCCGTCGATCCAGCTCATGCGCAGATCGATCGAATCGGTGCGGTCCGCCCGCACCACAGGGACGTACCAGGTGTGCACCGTGTCGCGCGCGAGGGCCGCGCGCAGGGGGTCGAAGCGCGCGTCGCGCACGGCGGGCACCCCACCGGGCTCGCGCCCCTTGAAGCGGTACCAGTGGCCCGACCCTCGCGCACTCGCTTCGTCGAGCGCGTCCTGGGCCTTGGCCAGCAGCTGATTGAAGTCGCCGGGGGCATCGGTGCTCACCGCGATGCCGATGTTCACCTCCAGGCGCACCACCTGACCTTCGAGCATGAGCGGGGACGCGAAGCGCTCCAGCAGGCGTGCGCTCAGCCCCTCCACCTCCTGCGTGCCCTGCACGTCAGGCACCATCAGGAGCAGCTTGTCGCCGCCGGCGCGGGCGGGAAAGTCCGCCTCGCGACACTCGGTGCGCAGCACATCCGCGGCTTCTTGCAGGAGTGCATCGCCGGCACCGTACCCAAGGGACTCATTGACCGCCTCGAGGGCGCCGAGTTCCAGGTAGAGGAGCGCCACCACCCGCTCACCACGCTGGGCATTGGCGATCGCCCGGTTGCCGTATTCCATCAGGCAGCGACGGTTGGGCAGGCCCGTGAGTTCATCGTGCAGGGCGCGGCGGCGCAGCTCGTCGCGTACCTGGGCGAGGGCTTGGCGCCCTTCGCTGAGCTCCTGCATGAGGCGGCTGACTTCGCTGCGCGCATGGGCGAACTGGCGCGTGCGATCGGTGGTCTCCCGTGCGATCGGCGCGAAGACGTAGCGCGCTTCGAGGGCGAGGCCCGCGAGCGTCAACAGGTAGACCAGGGCAGCGATGATCTCCACCACCATGACCTGACGACGCTGCTGGGCGCGGAAACGGTCGGCGAGGGTGCTCAGGCGCGTGAAGAGGGTGCCCTCGGCCAGCTCGGTCAGGGCGCGGGTGGTCTGCAGGGGATCGGCGGCGTCATCGCCCGGCTGCAAGAGGGTGTCCACCTGCTCCAACAGCATCGTGAACAGGCCGTCCACGCCGAGGTCGGGTTGCGCGAGGAGCGCGCGCAGGGTGCGCGAGCGAGGCATGTCCGCCTGGCGGAGATCTTCCCCGGTGCGCAGCCAGGCTTGCCCATCGCTCACGCGGGCGGCGGTGGCCTCGAGCTTCTCACGTAGATCGAGCCGACTCGCCTCCTCTTCGGTGCGGACCAGTCGATTGGCCTGCAGGGCGAGGCGTTGGGAGAGGGCCGCCTGATGCTCGAGCAAGGTGGTGACGCGGTCGCCCCGCTCGTCGATCGACGCGCTCAGGCGATGGCTCAGGAAGGCTGAGGTGGCGGTCAGCGCGATGAGGGACAGGGCGAAGACGTAGCTGCGCGTGATGCGCTGATGTACCTCCTCCTCCGGTCGGACAAATCGTGCTTTCTTCGCCATGGCTCTGCTTTCTCAACGCCGAAACAGCCGCCCCACTTCTTATGTGAGCCGGATGGAGAGAGCATGCAGTGGCGATAGGCGGCACGAGGGTGGCCGGTTCTCAGAACAACCCGCAGGTGGCGGCTCGACGCACGGAAAACGACACGTGCGTCACAGCTTTGACGCGCAACCGCCCGTGCTGGCCGCTCAGGTGAATCCCTGAGCACTACCTAGTGCGATCGGTCGGTTCGGTCTGGAGGAATGCCGGCGGCAGGGAGAAAGACACCGCTAGCGAAGGGTGAGGCGGTCAAAATCGACCGCCCCACGCGCAACGTGCGGACTTAGGCAGCCTGCAGGTTGCCGGCAGCCGGACGGCCACGCTCGGTCACGACTTCGTAGCTCACGCGCTGACCTTCGGTCAGCGTGTCCATGCCAGCGGCCTGGACGGCGGTGATGTGGACGAATACGTCCTTCTCACCGTTCTCCGGAGCGATGAAGCCAAAACCCTTGTCAGTGTTGAAAAATTTAACGGTTCCGATAGCCATGAGGCCTCCAATAAGCGATGGAACGCGCACACCGTTGTGCGCAGTTAAGAACAACCTGATGGTCTCTCGATGTCTTGAACGCCGCACCCCAAGGAACCGGGGTGGGTAGCTGAAAAGGCAGGCGAAAAGCTCAGATCGCGTGCGCACGTTGCCCGCAATTTCACAAAAGGTCAAGCCGTCGCGCTCAGTAAACAACTGAGTTGACGCCTCCGTGAAGCGGGGTTTTCCAGTGAGTTGTCCGGACATGGCGTAGCGCCCGGGCTGCCCGCGCACGCAGGCCGCAGTCTGTCAAGTAGATGTGGAGAACAACGATTCTGTGGACCGCCCTGCCAGCGGAGCACCGCTCGTCGATGCCCTAGCTGCACCGACCCAGCCATTTCCAGAGCACCGAGATGCGACGTTTCCCTCCGGCCCCGCAACGTCTACCCTGTCGCCCGTCCGCGGCGCTTTCTTGGCACCCGACACAGGGACTACGGAGAACTCGATGATCGGCAGACTGTTCAAGTGGCTAGGCCTCCCCCTACTCGCCCTCCTGGTGCTCCTCGGCGCCTTCGCGGCGCACGAGTGGAATGCGCAGAAACCCTTTTTCGTCAATAACTTCTACAACCGGGCCTTCATAAAGTTCATCCTCCGCAGCCCCGAGCAGCTCACCGCCATGGGCATCCTGGAGTCGCTCGGGATGCACGGCCACAACGCGAAGTGGGACGACAGCTCCCTGGCCGCCGAGGAAGAGGAGTTCGAGTACCTCGACGACATCATGCGCAGCATGGCGCTCTACGCCGACGACGAGCTCGAACCGGACCAGCTGGTCTCCAAGCGCGTGGTCATGGAGCTGCTCGGCAACCCCGAGGAGCAGCGCCGCTACCGCTTCCACGACTATCCCGTGAACCAGATCTCCGGCCTGCAGATCAACATCCCGAACTTTCTGGACACGTTCCACCGCATCCAGAAGGCGCGCGACGCCGAGCACTACATCGCGCGCCTCGAGGGCATCGAAACGAAGCTGGACCAGTCGATGGAGGGGCTGCTGGTGCGCGAGGAAAAGGGCATCATCCCGCCCACCTTCGTGATCGAGCGCTCGCTCGAGATCATGCGCGAGTTCGTGGCGCAGCCGGCCGAGGAGAACATCCTCTACGCCTCCTTCGCCAACAAGCTCGAGGACGCGGAGGCAATCGACGAGGTGGCCGCCGCGGCCTTCCTGGCGGACGCCGCGAGCAACATCGAGCAGCACGTCTACCCGGCCTACGAGCGCTACATCGACTACTTCACGGCGCTGCTCGCGAAGTCCACCGACGATGCCGGCGTGTGGAAGCTCCCGGACGGCGAGGCCTTCTACAACTACACCCTGCGCCAGAACACGACCACCACGCTCACCGCGAACGAGATCCACGCCACGGGGCTCGCGCAGGTGGAGCGCGTTCAGGCGGAAATGCTGCGCATCCTGGCCGAGCAGGACATCGATACGAGTGCGGGCTTCACGGCGGCCATCGACGCCCTCGCGGAGGATCCCCGCTTCTATTACGAGGACAACGATGCTGGCCGCGCACAGATCCTCGAGGACTACGCCGCCATCATCCGCCAGATCGACGAGGGCCTGGACGCTGCCTTCTACGACCGCCCGCAAGCGCCGGTGGAAGTGCGTCGGGTGCCTGAGTTCTCGGAGAAGAGCGCGCCGGGCGCCTACTACAACGGCCCGTCGATGGACGGCTCGCGGCCCGGGATCTTCTACGCCAATCTCTACGACATCAAGGCGACGCCCAAGTACGGCATGCGCACCCTCGCCTACCACGAGGCGGTGCCGGGCCACCACTACCAGATCGCCACGGCGGCCGAGCTGGACGGCGTGCCGGAGTTCCGCAAGCAGGTGGGCTTCACCGCCTATGCGGAAGGTTGGGCGCTATACGCCGAGCGCCTCGCCTGGGAGCTCGGCTTCCAGCAAGACCCCTTCGACAACCTGGGCCGTCTGCAGGCGGAGCTGTTCCGCGCCGTGCGCCTGGTGGTCGACACGGGCATCCACGCCAAGCGCTGGACCCGCGAGGAGGCGATCGACTACATGAAGCGCAACACCGGGATCGCCGAGAGCGACGTGGTGTCGGAGATCGAGCGCTACATCGTGTGGCCGGGGCAAGCCACCTCGTACATGGTCGGCATGATGGAGATCCTGCGCCTGCGCGACGAGGCACGGGCAGCCCTCGGCGAACGCTTCGATCTGCGCGACTTCCACCAGGTCGTGTTGAAAAACGGTGCCGTACCCCTACATCTGCTGCGCGAGCTGGTGAACGAGTACATCGCCAATCCCCCCGCCGCCACCGCGGAGCCTACGCCGGCCGTCTGAGGGCGCGCCGGCACCTCGGCCGGCGTACCGATTCCTTGCAAAGCCGCGCGCTGGGCCGCCCAATAGGCGCCTGCGCGAGGGAGAGAAGACCATGTTAGACGTGAGATCGGAGGTGGGCCGCCTGCGCCAGGTGCTGGTGCACGCGCCGGGTGCCGAAGTGGACCTGATGGTCCCGGACATGATGGACGAGCTGCTGTTCGACGACATCCTGTTCGGCGAGCGTGCCCGCGACGAGCACGCCCGCTTCCGCCAGCTCCTCACGGCGCTCTCCGTCGACGTGCTCGACATGCAGGATCTGCTGGTCCAGGCCCTGGCGGAGGACGGCGCCCGTGATTGGCTCGTGGGCGCGATCCTCGACGACGTGTCGGCGCCGATCGCCGAGCGCCTGAGCAACGCCGCGCCGAGCGACCTGGCGCAGATGCTGATCACGGGGATTCGCTGCAGCGATGCGAGCGATGATTTGGCGAGCGAGGATCTGTTCGAGATCATGCCCGTGCCCAACTGGTGCTTCCAACGCGATCCCCAGTTCGTCATCGGCGACAGCGTGCTCTTCTCATCGATGGCCACCCGCTCACGCTCGCGCGAGGTGCTGCTCGCACGCTGCGTCTTCAAGTTCCATCCGAACTTCGCCAAGGCGCCGGTGCTGCTCGACCCTCTCGAGCGCACGCCGGACAGCCCGCTCTACATCGGCATGCACCAGCCGCGAATCGAAGGCGGCGATCTCATGATCCTGAGCCCGGACATCGCCGTGGTCGGCTACTCCGAGCGCACCAACCGCTCCGGCGTGCGTCACGTCATCAAAGGCCTCTCGCGCATGGAGAACAGGCCACGTTGGCTGATCGTGGCCGCCCTGCCGCACAAGCGCGCCTACATGCACCTGGACACGGTGGTCACCCAGATCGACCACGAACACTGCCTCGCCTTCCCGCCCGTGATCTTGCCGGGTCACGGCGACACGGCCAGCGTGTACGAGGTGGATCTCCACGAGTCCAACCCACAGCCCAAGGCGCGCGGTGACCTGCTGAGCGCCCTGCGTGCTCGCGGCATGGACCTGAAGGCCATTCCGTGCGGCGGCGAAGACCCGATCCGCCAGCAGCGCGAACAATGGACGGACGGCGCCAACGCCCTCGCCCTGGCCCCCGGCGTGGTGGTGCTCTACGAGCGCAACGTGGGCACAGCGCAGTGCCTGGATCGCCATGGCTACCAAGTGATCGAAGCGGACGAGGTGATCGCCGGTCGCCAGACCCTGGACCTCGCCAACCCCACGCCCACCTGCATATTGCTACCGAGCAACGAGCTTAGCCGCGCGCGCGGCGGCCCCCACTGCCTGAGCCACGCCTTGCGCCGAGATTCCCACTAGCGTGTCGTTTCGTTTCGCGGTGCTCTGCCTGGTCGTGCTGCTGGGCACGATCGCCTGCTCCCCCGCCGAGGACGAGACCGATACGGGATGGCAGCAAGCCCTGACCAGGGCTCAAGCCTTGAGCGATGCAGGGGACCACGAAGGGGCGCAGTTCGTCCTGCGCCGAGCGATCGCCGACGCGCCCCAGCAGGAGCCCACCCTGCACCTGGCCCTGGCCCGCGTCGCCTTGGCCCGGGGCCGTTCAGACCTCGCCCTCATCTCGGCAGAGGACGCGAGTCAGGCGGGCGCCACGGCGGACACGGTGGCGCTCCTGCGCGCGGAGGTCTACTACGCCGACGGGGATCTCCTGTCCTTGTCGGCCATGGCGAAGGGCCCCGCACTGGCCCCGAGCACCAACGTCATGTTGCGCTACTTCGAAGGCCGAGCCCTCGCCGAATCGCCCTACGCATCCACAGATCGCGTGTTCGAGCACTACTTCGCCCTCATCCGCGACATCGAGGCGCTCGACCCGACCACGCGGACGGACCTCGCCAACGGGGAGGTCGACCAGACCCTGGCGCAGCTGCGCACGACCAACGAGGCGGTAGAGCGAGCCTGGGTCCACCTGCGCTGCGCCGACCGCCCCGCCACCGCCCCCTCCGTCTGGCAAGCGACGACGATCTCCGGCGAGCGTCGCGTCCTGCACGTTGGCCCTCGCGAGGCCTACACCACCATCGCGGCGGCGGCGACCGCGGCCCGCGACGGTGATGTCGTCGAGATCGCAGCGGGCGACTACCCCGGCGATGTGGCGATCTGGACCCAGAACGGACTGCTGATCCGCGGCACGGGCGGACGACCGCACGTGCGCGGCGCCGGACGCCGCGTGGACGGCCGGGACGTCTGGCTGTTCAAGGGCGATGACATCGTCATCGAGAACGTGGAGATCTCCGGCGCCCGCTCCCCGAGCTACCACAACGGTGCCTCCATCCGACACATCGGCAAGCACCTGACCTTGCGCCACGTCTTTCTCCACGACAGCGAGAACGGCCTGCTCACGGGCAACCGCCATCCCGACAGTCGTATCCTGATCGAACACTCGGAGTTCGCCCGCAACGGCTACGGCGACGGCCTTACGCACAATGTGTACGTGGGCAAGATCGCCGAGCTGATCATGCGCTACAGCTACTCCCACGACAGCCACGTGGGCCACCTGGTGAAATCCCGCGCTGCCCGCACCCAGATCTGGTACAACCGCCTAACGGACGAGCAAGGTGATTCCAGCTACCTCATCGACACCCCGAACGGCGGCGAGGTGACGGTGATGGGGAACGTGCTCGAGCAGAACACCAAGGCCCACAACCAGTTCGCCATCTCCTACGCAGGCGAGGGCCTGCGTGGCGAGACGCACAGCTTGCAGCTGGTGAACAACTCCCTCTACAACCGCACCTACAACGGCGTGCTCGCCCACCTGCACACGCGCACGCGAACCTGGGCAGTCAACAACGTGGCCGTGGGCGCGCCGGTCGGCCTGGTCGATACGGAGTACGTGACCTACGTGGCACGCGAGGCCAACCTGCTGGCGGTCGACCATGGCCTGCGCGATCCAGCCAACTTCGACTTCGCGCTGACCCGAACCTCGCCGGCCATCGACAGCGGTGAGGCGCACGAGGTTCTACCCACGCTCGAGTACGTGCACCCCGTCGCTTACCGCCCGCGCCCGACGATCGATCGGATCGATATCGGCGCCTACGAGGGGTGTCTCGGCGCGCTGACCACGCAGCTATCGTCGCCAGCGCGCTGAGCCTCAGCGCTGGGGCGATGCCTTGAGCATGCCGCGCAGGGCGGCGATCTCGAGCACGGAGCGCAGCTGCACACCGATCCGCCACAAGCCACCGTGCACGGCCTTGTCCGTGAACAGCACCGACGGATGGCTCAGCGCCAGCGTGGGATCGGCGGCCGTCTCCGCGGCCCGCAGATCGTGCACCAGGAGGGCCGCCATGAGCGCGTTGCTGGTGGCGGGCGCGAAGATCTCCACGCCGTAGTGGGCGGCACCCGCGAAGGCGGCACCGAAGGCACGCCGGGCGAGCACCGAGGCGGTGGCCGTGGACGGCGCCACGTTGGCCGATACGCGCACGCCCTGAGCGCGCGCGTGCAGGGCGCGCCACTTCTGAATGTGCTTGGCGAGGGCGTAGTTCGGCCCCTGCGCCGGCACGATGCCGTCGTAGAGCCCGTAGGCGCTCCCGCTCGGGGCACGTACGTCATCGGCGACGTTAGGCACGTACAGCCGCCCACCGGTCAACGCGTTAAGGGGCTTGCGCCACAGGTTGCGCAGGCCGTGGCTGGCGTAGCGCTGGCGGGCCGCGGCCGCAGCGTCTTCGGGCACGGCAAACACGTCCGATGGCGTGAGAAGGAAGGCCAGGGACACGTCCAAACGCTTGGCGGTGAGGTGCTCCATGACGGCGTCCATCGCCACTTCGAGGCGCACATGATCGCGCCCATGCATGTAGCCGTAGGCGCCGACGCACATCGGCCCCTCGATCGCTGCCAGCCAGGTGGTGACCTCGGGCGTCATCAGCAACAGGTCGGCACCCGCCGCCTGCGAGCGCGCCGCATCGCTCGCGTCCGCCGCCACCGCCTCACGCAGGGGATAGCGCAGGCGACCCGCGCCGCTGCGCGCGAGGGTGAACAGCCGCTGCCAGATGGCGGGGCGGTCGATGTCCACGGCGATCAGGTCGGCGCCCCAGGCACTCAGGCATTCGAAGGGCCCCAGTTCAGCGCCGGCCCCGAGCAGGGCGATCTGCTGATCGCGCAGGTCCAGCCACTCGTGCTGGTGCGCGCACACCTCGTGCAGGGCATGCGCGGCCGTGGGCTCCAGAATTCCCTGTGACTGCCAGCGATCGATCTGCTGGCGCAGGGCGTCTCCGGCGAGCACCTGATCACCGTAGGGCACGGTGAACTCGCGTTGCCGCGCGCCCTCGCCCATGAGCTCACCGGTGCGCAGGGTGTCTTGCCCATAGCGCTCCAGGGCGATGCGGGGCGCGAGCTGATCGTCGTCGCGCAGGAACTCGAAGGCGCCGTGGACGGCGTCGAGGCCACGGGTGGCCATGGCGATCATGGCGTCGTCGGAGCGCTCCACACCGGCCCGGACCATCGCCAGGAAATGGCGACCGTAGCGCTTGCGCCAATCGCCCTCGCGACGGATGGCGACCGCGCCCTGGCTGTCCACGGCCTGCAGCGCGCTCGCCAACACGTGCTGGCTGATCGCGGTGGTACTGCGTTTGCCGTCGGCGTTGGCGGCGAATTGAACACCCTGTTCGTCGCGGGCCACGAGGGATTGCGCGCTGATCATCGTCTTCCATGGCGTCGAGGTTCGTGGCGGCAAGGGTACCCCAATCGATGTCAGCGCGCGGCGTGTCTCACGAACCGGTGAGCTGGTATGGCGATCGGGTCCGTGGCCTGTGACTCGACACACGGAAAACTCCGCGGTGCGATGCGAGGCTTCGAAGACCGCTGGTGGGCGCCGGGAACGCCCCAAGGCGGCCTCGACAGCCAAGATGACGCGTAGCTGGAGCCCCCCACTCGCATGACCACCCGCGCCGCTCCGACCGCCCCCAAGGCAGCCCTGCTCCTGGCGATCCAGGGGCTGGCGATGGGCGCTTGCTACCGCTGGCTGGACGGCGACACCTTTGCCGCCGCCATCGCCGTCGTCGCCGTGCTCGGCACACTCGGCGCCATCGCCCTGCTGCGTCGCCCATCCGCCCCGGCCGCCGACGACGACACCTTCCGCTTCAGCCCCATGCCGATGTTTCGCGCGACCGTCGACGGCGAGATCACCGAGACCAACGCTGCACTTCGCGACCTCCTCAGGCTCGAGGGAACGGCCGAAGGTGACCTGGCGGGACTCAACCTCGCCGAACCCATCGCCGTCAGCGCGCGCCGTCTCACGATTCGCAACCGAGCGGGCGGTATGCGCACCAAGGAGACGATCTTCACGCGCGACGGCGAAGCGAAGGACGTACTCCTCTACGTGCGCCTGAGCGACGCCGCCTCGCCAGCAGATCAGCGGGTCGAAGGCGCCGCCATCGACATGACCGAGTTCTACAGCGTCAAGCGCGCCGTTCGTGCCAGTCGCGAGCGCTTCCGACGCCTCTACGACGAGACCCCCGTGGCCCTGCTCAGCGCGGACAGCAACGGCACCATCACCGATGTGAACAGCTTCCTGTTGAACCGCTTCGATGTGGAGCGCACCGCCATCGTCGGCAAGCCCCTGGTGTCGTTGATCGCGGACGAGCAACGCGATCTCGCCTTGCAGCAGATCGTCATCGCCCTGGAGAGCGGCGTGCGCTCCACCACGGACACCCAGTGCCTGGTGAGTGCGCAGCACGAGTTCCCGGCGCGCATGTACCTCAACCCACGACCGGCGCGCAGCTCCTCCGGCGAAGCCCTGATGGTGACGCTGTTCGATCTCACGGAGATCCGCCAGGCGGAAACCGAGCGCGACCGCGTCGCCAACCGCCTGCGGGTGGCCGAGCGCCTGGAAGCGGTGGGGCAGCTCGCCTTCGCCGTGGCCCACGAGGTGAATACGCCCTCGCAGTACGTGATCGACAACTTGGAGTTCCTGCAGGAGACCTGCGACGCCCTCGTCAAGGGGCTGCTCGCGGCACTGCCCGACGGCTGCGACGACGACCTGCAGTACTACCTGGACGAGTACGCTCCCGCCATCGAGCAGTCGCTCGAGGGCATGCGCCACATCAAGAAGATCGTCGGCGCCATGAGCCGCCTGACCGACCCGGTGGATCCAAGCGAGCGAGCGCCCACGGACCTCAACGAGCTGATCGAGAACGTGGCGATGCTCGCGCGTGGTGAATGCCCGGCCACCGCCGAACTCGCCGTGCAACTCGACGACGGGCTGCAGCACACCCCCTGCGATCCCTCAGCGATACACCAGGCCCTGCTCAACGTGCTGCGCAACTCCGCGCAAGCCGTGGCAGAAAAAGGCGGTGAGGGGACGATTCGGATCATCACCCGCCAGCGCGATCAGCAGGCTGAGCTGGTGATCGAGGACACGGGCTGCGGCATCGCGCCGGAGAATCTGGACCGGGTGATCAATCCCTTCTTCACCACCCGAGAGTTGGGTGAGGGCACGGGCCAGGGCCTCTCGATCGCCCACCGCATCGTGACCGAGGAGCACGAGGGCACGCTCGACCTGGAGAGCGAACACGGCGCGTGGACCCGCCTCACGATCCGCTTGCCCCAGAGCGCTTCGCGCGAAGCCGCCTGAGGCGGCCCGACTCACCCGAGCCGAACCGCCTCGCGGCCTACTAGGCTAGTCGAAGGTGAACAGCAACTCGTTCGAGAGCGCGCAGCTACCGAGATCGATCGCCTGCAAGCCCAGCGTGCGACCGCTGAGCCCTGCCGGCACATCGCGGGTGAGCACGGCGTCACCGGCCGCATCCGCTCGCGCGAAGCCGACCAAGCGGGCGTTGCCAAGCTCGATCACCTCGCCTGCACAGGGGCCAAGGCCTGGCGTCGTACCGGCGGGTGCCCCCAGGTAGTACAGCACGGCCTGATCGGCGCCCGCCCCGCTCACGGCGAAGTCGTTCACCTGCCCGGCGATGCCCGGCGACGGTTCACTCAGCACGAAACCGCCGCTGATGCCCTCGCACTCATCCGGCACGCCGGAGCCATCGGTGTCGAGGCTGTCGCCCGTATCGATGTCCGTGACGTCCGAGCGACCGTTGTCGTTGCAGTCCGGGAACAGGCGCACGTAGTAGACGTCCTGCTCACCGTTGAGGGTGGCCGAGTACACGGCGCTCGCATCCTCGCGGCCCGAGACGACTTGGTAGTAGTCACCGATCTTGCTCTGGCGGGGGAAGCCGACGAAGGAGTCCCAGGCGGGGGTGATGGGCTCATTGCCCTGCCAGGTCTGGCCGCCGTCGTAAGACCAGGCGTAGAAGATCTCCGAGATGTTCTCCTGGCCGCTGTTGCGCGTATCCGCCCAGATCGCATCGATGCGCCCGTCGAGAGCCACATCGCCCGCCGCCAGCCACTGCCATCCGGTGCCGGCGTCGTTATTCACCCGCACCGGCGCAGACCAGGTGTCACCACCATCGGTGCTGCGGATGATGTTGACGTCGAGGGGGTCGGCCCCCGGCGGGTTGACCGAGGCCAGCAGGTACACGTGGCCGCGCGTGTCGCCGTCCGAGCGGTCGACCATGACGTTGGCCTGACCTAACAAACCGCCTGGGTTGGGACCAGCGCCGAGCACCATCGAGCCCCCCATCTCCACCCGCTCACCGCTGAAGCTGGGGGTGACCGCCGGGTTCTGGGCGTCCGTCGAGCGGGAGACCACGAACTGGTTGAGATCCTGGGTGAACGTGCCGTCGACGCCGGCGGAGTACAGGGTGCCGTCGGGCCCCACCGCGAGGGTGCCGAAGGTCGGGCTCAAATCCACGGCGACGGGGAACTGCCAGCTGTCGTTGGCGTCGATGGAGCGGGTCAGCACATTGCTGCCGCAGCAGCCGAAGAAGCGCTGCCAGATGCCGTAGGCATGGCCATCACCGAGGCCGCCGGTGGCGTCCACGGCCAGCCAGTTCTTATCCCCGCCGAAGCTCGGGATGGGCGGGCCGTAGGAGACGCCGCCGTTGGTGGAGGTGAAGGTCTCCACGGCGAAGGTCTCCTGCAGGCTCTGGTAGAGCAGGCGACCGTCGCTCAAGCTCGCGAGCACAGGGTCTGAGCGGAACACGCCCGGCGTGAGGACGGCGGGGGCTGTCCAGTTCTGGCCACCGTCGAAGCTGAAGGCGTTGCCGGCCTGGCGGAAGTCGGAGTTGATGCTGTCGAACTGGCGCCAGCCGACAGCGATGTTGTCGGGGTCGGTGGCGCTCACCGTGAGGGACGGCTCGTTCGCCGCATCGCCCACGATGTTCATACCGTTAGCATCCACATTAACTTGAACGCTGACGTAGGGACCGCCCACGATGCGCCGAGCAGCGGAGCGCGCCGCAGGGTCATCCTGCGCGCGAACCTTGGCCGGGGGATCGTTGGGGGCTTCACGATAGAGAGATTGCAGCTCCTGGGCGTGGGCGTTGGTGTTGAGCGCGAGTGCGATGCTCAAGGGCAGCAGTAGCAGCGTTTTGCACGCTGTCTTGGGTGTCGTCATGAGGAATCCTGCCTCTTTTGGTGATAGGCGTTATCCATAACGCTGCATGCCCACAGCGCACGAAGCGGCCGTGGGCATGCAGCCGGGGCAGTGTGCAGCAATCTCGCCGTTGCCACCATGCACAGAGCACCATTCGATAGCGGGCGACCTATCGGTGCTTGCCGCGTGTCACAGGGTGCTTTGGGTGACGTTGCTGAGGGTGCAGCTCTGCAGATCGAGGGCCTGGAAGTAGAGCGTGCGTCCGGCCAGGCTAATCGGCAGTGGACGCGAAGCCAGGGCGCGACCCTCGGGGTCGGCCTGAGCGCCCGCGAGACGCCGCTCGGACGCCAGGGCGAGGGTGACCTCACAGTTGCCCACGGTGATCGGCGTGTCGCCTTCGTTGCCCGCGGCGAAGATCAGGCTGACGCCGCCGGGCGAGCCATTGAGGGTCTCCCACTCGTTCACCACGCCGGCCTCACCGGGGGCCGTGGGCGACAAGGTGAACACGGGTGGGGGCGGTGCCTCGTCCACCACGTCGAGGGTGATCATCACGCTGCCGCCCACCTCGCCGCCAGCGCCTTCCCCAGCGTAGGCCGTGGCCGTGATCGTGAGCTCGCCGAGGGGCGGGGTCCAGGCGTTGAAGTCGCCGTTGCTGTCGCCAGCGAGGGCGTAGGGCGCGACGTTCTCCGTGGAGAACACGGCACCGTCGAGGAGGAAGCGAACGCTGCCGATCTCACCGTCCGTGCGCGCCACCACGTTGAGGTTGCGGGTGGGGAGCGTCGCGAGGTTGAGGGTAGCGCCGTCGGCCAGGGGGTCCTGGTCGGGGATCGGCTGATCCAAGTCCGCGTCGATCAAGGCGAGCTCCACCACGGCGAAGTCCGGCGGGGGCGGCGGCGGGGCGTCGTCGTCGCGCAGGATCAAGGCCACCCAGTCTTCCGAGGGGCGTGAGGGCGATGTGCCCAAGGCGGCCGGCGCGCCGCCGAGCAGGGTGAGTGGCTCACCTGCGAACTCGCCGGTGACGGGGTCGTACCAGCGACGCACGAAGCTGCCCGCCACGCCGCCTAAATCCAGAGAGCCTGCCGGATCGGCGTCGGGCAAATAGATCGCGTAGGCCTCGCCCACCTTGGCGAGCACCTCGCCACCGCCGAAGGCGCCGGCCTCGCCGCTCAGGAGCGCGTCGTTCGGGGCCATCTCCCAGAACGGCACCTGCTCCTCGAGGAAGCGCCGGGCGTACCACATGTAGTCGTACATCTCCGCGCGGGTGCGGAAGTCCTCCGTGCGCATGTCGCCGCCCAAGGGCAGGTCGTGGTAGCCGAAGTACCACTCGATGGCACCGCCGGAGAAGTACACGTCGTAGAGCACGCGCTTGCGCAGGTCCTCGGCATTCTCATCGTTGAGGCCCGAGCCGGCGGGGTTGTTCTCGTCCATGTCGAGGATCCACGGGCGGCCCACGGCGGCGGAGTTCTGGCGCCAGGTCTCCACGTGATCGCCCGCCTGATCCGGGGCGTACTGGATCGAGGTGGCATCGAAGCGGTCTTCGCCGACGATCTCATCGTAGTCACGAAAGTTGTTCGGTTTCGTGTGCACGGCGATGTGCTTGCCGGACCAATCGAGGGCGCGCAGGTAGTCGGCGAACTCGCGCAGCGCCGAGACGTTGTAGTCGTTCTCTTCGGAGAGGTTCCACTTGCCGGTCAGCAGGTAGGCGAAGCGGGCGATGAGCTCGCGATAATAGAGCTTGCGCTCCACGCCCAGGGTTCCGTCGTCCAGCCATTGCTCGTTTGGCGATTCGGTCTCCGCCAGCACGAAGTGCGGTGAGATGCCCTGCTCCTGGGCGTGATTGAGCACCAGGTTCCATTCGTAGAGCTTTCGGATGTCGTAGTGGGTCTTGTCGAAGCGATCGTCGGCGGGCCCCACGAAGGGGTAGGTCTCCTGACCGTCCCCGCCGAGATTCATCGGCAGGAAGTAGATGGAGTTCACCTTGGCACTCGCGAGGTAGTTCAGGGCGCCGATGATGCCCTCGCTGTCGACGCCGCTCTGCTCGTTGAAAAACTCGGGATCGCCGGGAGAGAAGTCCTGGCGGTGGGGTGCGTACTCGTGGAGGAAGCCCGAGTTGATGCCGCCCTGGTCTTCCGTGTTGTGAAAGCCGGCGTAGCCGAGGAAGTTCTCAGGGCTATCGACGCCACCCTTCAGCCAGTAGGGTCCGTCGCGAAACTTCGGGTAGTGCTCACCGACGTACTCCAATCGGCCCCAGGGCAGAAAGCCACTGGCATCGGGGTCGATGGGCGCGATGTCGACGCTGCCAGTCTCACCGTCGGGCCCGGTGGCCTCGCCTGCCTGGGGGTCGAGGGAGATGGCCACTTCCTCACCGCTTCGAAAGCGCGCCGTGTACTGCCAGGTGCCGGGCGCCTCCGGCGCGAAACGTACGCGCCAGACATCTCCCGTCGCACCACCGCTGCCGTCACCGGCGAAGAACCCGGGCACGGAGATCAGCTGACCGTCGGGTCCGGTCCACTCCACGGTCAGTCGGTAGTCGAGGAAGGGGTTTGGGGCGTCATCCCGCTCATTGGCTTCAGGGCCGACGAAGTCGACCGTAAGGGGGTGCCAGGTGATCAGCGAGCCACTGATCTGTGCGGCATGCGCGAGGCCCGTACCCAAGCTAAGGAGCACGAGCGCGACCCCACCTGCACAACGCATTAGGTGCGCGATACAGGCGGCAGATGGGAGCTGATTCATGAACGTTTCCAGGATGAAAGACCGGTATTGAGCATAATCAACGCGCGTCAGAATTCCTGATGTCCCTGGTCGACGACGACGCCGGCAGGCGTCACCGGGTGAATTCGCCGTCGGTCGGGTGCTCCGCACGGTTATCGCGAAAGCCAAGCCAGTAATCCGATTTGCGGCATCTGTTTCGATTCTATTTATTGGAATTCAGATGGCACTAAATTGATCTGGATCAATTGATGCGATGCGCTTTAATCCTCCGCGTTCCCAATCGCCTCGGAGGAAGCCCACCGTGCCGACGTACATGATCCCCCATCGTGGCACCAGCGTTGATGCTGCTTGCCGCCGCCGTCTCCTTCGCCAACCCCGGTCGCCGCCCGACCAACCGCGGGCCCTTGGTGGCGGAGATCCTGGCTCTGTTCGCCATGGCCAGCAGCCTCGGCGCCGGGCTGGTGCTGATCACCCAGGGCCCCGGCACCAGCCCCGCCCTGCTGGGCTTGAGTTCGCGCCTCGATGTGGTGAGCGTACTGATGCTGCTGTTGGTGAGCTTCGTCGGCTGGGTGGTGCTGCGCTACTCGCGCAACTACCTCGACGGCGAGTCGCGCCAGGGCGCGTTCACGGGCTGGATGTGCCTCACGCTCGCCGCCGTACTCCTCCTCGTGCAGGCGGGCAACCTAACGCAACTGTTCGTGGCCTGGGTGAGCACGAGCCTGACGCTGCATCGTCTGCTTCTGTTCTACCCCGATCGCGTGCCCGCCCAGCGCGCCGCCGCCAAGAAGTTCGTCGTCGCCCGACTCAGTGACGGTGCGCTACTCGGCGCTGTCGTGCTTCTTGCCAACGCCTTCGGCACCGGCGACATCGCCACCATCCTGAGTGCCGCGAGCACCGGCGAGAGCAGTGCGTCGCTCACCCTGGCGGCAGGCCTGATCGCCATCGCGGCCCTGCTCAAGTCGGCCCAGTTCCCCACCCACGGCTGGCTGACGGAGGTGATGGAGACGCCGACGCCGGTGTCGGCCCTGCTCCACGCGGGCTTGATCAACGCCGGGGGCTTCCTCCTCTTACGCTTCGCCGACGTGATGCTGCTGGCGCCCGGCATGCTCGCCGTGCTGGTGATCATCGGTGGCTTCACCGCGCTGTACGGCAGCTGCGTGATGCTGACCCAGCCGACCGTGAAGACTTCCCTCGCCTGGTCGACCGTGGCTCAGATGGGCTTCATGACCCTCCAGTGCGGTCTCGGCCTGTTCGCCCTGGCCTTGCTGCACATCGTTGCCCACTCGCTCTACAAGGCGCACGCGTTCCTCGCCGCTGGCGGCGCGGTCGAGCGGGTCGCGTCGATCCAGCGCCCGGGGCCGGTGGCTATCCCGCGCGCGGGCGCGGTGGTCCTGTCATTCATCGCGGCACTCACGATCTACTGCGCCATCGGCCTCGCCTTCGGCCTCGATCACAAGTCGGCCCAGGCCATCGTGCTCGGCGCCATTCTCGTGCTGGGCGTGGCCTACCTGCTGGCGCAGGGCTTTGCCGATGCAGCGCCGCGCGAGCTCACCCGTCGCACGGCGCTCTACTCGGTGGTGACCTCCGTCGCCTACTTCACCCTGCACAACGCCGCCGAGTGGCTCACCGCCGGCACGCTGCCGGCGCCGCCGACGCCGGACTCCCTTGAGTGGGCGCTGATGGTGCTGTCGGTGCTGAGCTTCGCTCTGGTGGCGGTGGGCCAAGCCACCTTCCCCCTGTGGGCCTACCACCCCGCCGCCGCGGGCTTGCGCGTACACCTCTCGAACGGCCTGTACGTAAACGCCCTGTTCGATCGCCTCGTCGGCGGTTGGTCCATCACCCGTCGCCCATCGCGCACCGCTGCCTGAGGAGGAAGATCATGAGCAACGTACAAGAGACGACTGTGCAGACCGGCCTGCTGGCCGCCGCCGACGCGGCTGTGCGCGCCGTGCCCCCCGTGTGGCCCCTGGCCTCCTCCGTCGCCGTCAACCCCTACCTGGGGCAGACCGGCGACACCCTGGCGCGGACCGGTGCCCGCCTGGCCCGCGTGGCCGGGTGCCCGATCACCATGCCGCGCAGCTGGTACCTCGAGCGTATCGCCGCCGGCACCATCACCGATGATCACCTAGCCGATGCCTTAGCCAAAGCGCCGGACCACCTGCGTCCGCAGGACGTGGAGGCCCTGAAAGCGGCCGCGGCCACCCCGGCTCCGGCGCCGAAGGCGTTGCCCACGGTGGCGGAACTCGCCGCTCAGGAGAGCGGCACCGACTGGCCACGCCTGATCGCCGAACGTGTCGGTCACTGGGCCGCGGGCTATTTCGATGCGGGCCAAGCCCTCTGGAGCGCCCCGCGCGGGCGCAACGCCTGGACCGCCTGGCGGGCCACCGCCACCCACGACCTCACGCCCGAGATCCACGGCCTTGCGGGCTTTGCCCAGCGCGTCGCCGAGGCGCCGGATAGCGCCAGCGAAGCCATCGCCCGCGCCGTCGACGGCCTGGGTCTCGACGCCGAGGCCCTCGACACCTACTTCCACCAGCTGCTGATGACCGTGAACGGCTGGGCCCAGGTGGCGCGCTATCACCTGTGGCAGGCGGAGCTGGCCGGCACCAGCGACGAGACCGCGATCGACCTGTTGGCGATCCGACTCACCTACGAGCTGGCACTCTACGAGCAACACCGTGAGGCTCTCACGGAACAGTGGTTGGTCACGCGTGCAGAGCACTCAACGCCGTTGGAAGCGGATGCTGAGCTATGGCTGGACGCCATTCTCCAGGAAGCAGCCGAGCGCGCCGCGCAGTGCGACATCGCCGGCAAGCTGAACCTGGGGCCGGTCGCCGCCGACGATGGCGATCGCACCCGCCCGGCCCTGCAGGCCGCCTTCTGCATCGATGTGCGCTCGGAGGTCTTCCGACGCGCCCTGGAGGGTCTGGACGCACGCATCGAGACCCTTGGCTTCGCCGGCTTCTTCGGCATCGCCACCTCGCACAAGCGCTTCGCCTCGGACACCGCGGAGCACCGCCTGCCGGTGCTCTTGAACGCGGGCGTGCACTCGGTGTCCGGCACCTGCGATCACGAGCCCAAGGCATTCGCTAGCCGCATCAAGGCCCGCGCCACGCGCGCCTGGGGTCGTTTCAAGTTGGCGGCGGTGTCGTCCTTCGCGTTCGTCGAGGCCTCCGGCCCGCTGTACATCGTGAAGCTGATCCGCGACTCCCTCGGCGGCAGCGCCCACGATGCGGCGCCCACGGATCCCGCCCCGCGTCTCGATCCCGACCTCCACCTGGAGCAGCGCATCGCCGCTGCGCGTACCGTACTCAGCGCGATGTCCCTCACGGACAACTTCGCTCGCGTGGTGGTGCTCGCCGGCCACGGCGCCAACGTGGTCAACAACCCCCACGCCAGCGCCCTGCACTGCGGCGCCTGTGGCGGCTACTCGGGTGAGGTCAACGCGCGGCTACTCGCAGGCCTGCTCAACGATGGCGACGTGCGCCAGGGCCTGCGCGACGGCGGTCTCGAGATCCCCGAAGACACCTGGTTCGTCGGTGCCCTGCACGACACCACCACCGACGCCGTCACCCTCTACGCCGACGATTCGCCGTCCACGGAGCACGCCGAGGACCTCGCGCAGGTGCGGACCTGGCTTCGCAGCGCCGGTCAGGTGACACGCGGCGAGCGTGCCCTGAGCCTGCCCCGCGCCGAGAGCGGCGACGAGGTCTCCGCGCGCAGCGGCGACTGGGCCGAGACCCGGCCCGAGTGGGCCCTCGCCGGCTGCCGCGCCTTCATCGCCGCCCCGCGCGGTCGCACGGCCGGCCACGACCTTGGCGGTCGCGCCTTCCTGCACAACTACGACTGGCAGCAGGACGAGGGCTTCGGCGTGCTGGAGCTCATCCTCACCGCCCCCGTGGTGGTGGCGAGTTGGATCAGCCTGCAGTACTACGGCTCGAGCGTGAGCCCCGAGGTGTTCGGCGGCGGTAACAAGCTGCTGCACAACGTGGTCGGCGGCATCGGCGTGGTCGAGGGCAACGGCGGCCTGCTGCGCGCGGGTCTGCCCTGGCAGTCGGTGCACGACGGCGAGGGCTACCAGCACGAACCGCTGCGCCTGTCCGTGATCGCCGAGGCCCCGCGCGAGGCGATCAGTGAGATCCTCGGCCGCCACGACGGCGTACGCGACCTCTTCGATAACGGTTGGCTGCACTTGTTCAGCATCGACGGCGATCGCCTGTGGCGCTACACGGGGGATCTGCAGTGGGCTGAGGAGCTCGAGGGCAGCGCGACCGGCGGCGCCTTCGACACCTCGCCACCCCTGTCAGCTGCCGCGAGCTAGCCCGGCAAGACGGCGCCGGGCTCCAATCGGGGCCTGGCCCATCCCCTCGGGCAGCGTCACCACTTATGAGATCCGCTATGCGGGGCACGCCCTCGGCGCGCGAGCGACAGCGGACACTCAATTCCCGAGCAAAACGTGGGGTGATCAACGGCGTGCGACCGACGCTGCCGCTTAGCACGAATCGCCCCCCCAATACTCGCCACCTGTGCCATCGTTCTATCAGAAAAAGCCGGTATCCTTCGCCCCTCGCTTTTACGAGCGACGCCTTCGATCCGCGGCGCTCGCGGTGACCACAGCCAACGGAGCGATCCAACCCTGTGAGCAATCAAGCGACAGAGTCTCTCGCCTTGTACTCGGCCCTGCTAGGGCAGTCTCCCGACGGTGAGCACATGGGCGCCACCGGCGATCTGGGTACCATCGACCTTACGGTGTTGATCGGTAGCGCCGTGGCCACGGTGCTCCTCCTGGTGAAGGTGCTATCGCTTGGGCTCGGCGATCTCGTCCTGGCCACGATCGTTCTGCTGGTCGCCGGCTACGTGGCCGCCGCCGCCGTGTCGGCAGCGCGCGACCCGGCGGGATCAGCTGACTACGTGGACGCCTTGGGTGTTCAGATCAGCGGCGACGAGGCGGTCCTCGCACAGCTCCTCGATGCGGACGCGACCCAACGCGCCGCCGCGCGTATCCGCTTGAGCCAGGAGGCCGAACGGCTGCGCAGCACCTTCGGCCTGCTCGTCGGCCCACTGCACCTGGTGGGCGTGATACCGCTCCTGCTGGCCTTGTACGTACTGCTCGACAAGGGCGCCGGCTTAGGGTGGCCGGCCCTGCTGGGGCTCGGCCTGCTGCTGATGGTCTACGGTGCCGCCTTCGTGGGGCAGCGGGCACTCGTGCGCCTGCATCGCGCGACGCATCTGTTGGACATCGCAGAAGTGATGGCGCGCAAGCGCTGAGACCGCGAGGGGCAGGCAATCGCTTACCGTCCGCTCGCTTCGCTCGGGCGCAGTTCCTACCCTGGCATCGTGGCTACTCGTATCATGGGAACGCAGTCGCCACCCTGAGCGCACACATTGCATCCCATCGACAGCTCCCTGGCGCGACGCTCCAACGTCGCACGTAAGGCCATCGCCTACTCGCTCCAGGGCGCTCGCACCGCGCGCCGCTTGGTTGCCCGCCCGCAGGACTTCGCCCACGCGCCACCGATCGTCGCCAACTCGATCCCGAAGAGTGGTACACACCTACTGCTGCAGATCGCCCGCGCGCTTCCGCGTACGCGCTACTACGGCAGCTTCCTCGCCTGGGCCTCGTCGCTGGACTTGCGCAAACGCCCCGAACGTTCGATCGCCTTCCACTTAGATCGCGTGGTCCCGGGTGAGGCCGTCGGCGCGCACCTGCATTTCAGCGAGGCCACCTCGGCGAAGCTGGAGTCGATCAACGCCCTGCACCTGATGATCGTGCGCGACCACGAGGCGATCATCCGCTCCGAAGCGCACTACTTGAGGCACATGAATCGCTTCCATCGCATGGCCCGGGAGTTTCGGGGGCTGGATGAGCGCGCGGCGCTAGACCGGGTGCGCGACGGATCGCCGCATCACCCGGAGCTGTACCCGTCATTCGAAGAGCGGATCCGACCGTACAAGGGGTGGCGCCAGGACCCCCGCGTAGTAATCGTGCGCTACGAAGATTTTGAGGATCCCGCTGCGCGAGAGCAGACCGTCGCGCGGATCGTGCAGGCCTGGGCGGGTCGCGCGAAAGGCGCAGGCAGCCTCGACCTCGATGCGTGCACCCGGCACGCGCTGGCGTCGATCGCCCCGGAGCGATCGCACACCTACACGGGTGGTCGTGATCAGTGATCGCCTAGACGTTCGCTAATAGCCACCGCGAAGTCGAGAAGGTCACTTAGACGATTGGTGAGCACGTCTCTGACGATCTCGAGATCCACCTCCGCGTAGCCGTGGACGAGCACGTTGCGAAATCCAGCCATCAGCGAAAGCTGGGTGGCGAGGGCCTACTCCAACCAACCACCCTTCGCCAGCAGCAAGGTGTGTTCTACGAATCGGCGCTCCCGAACGCTCGTCTCCAAGTCCTGCGGTCGGGCCTCACGCTGAAGATCAGCGACACAGCTGCGGATGAAGGCGAGGCGCTTGGCGATCAGGTCCCGGTCAGTCATGCACCTACCTCCCGCCGGTAGCGCTGGAGCGTCGGCAACAGATCGAAATACTCGTTACGCGTACGTACTTCGAACGCTATTCGCGCGCTGGCATCCCCCTCGTAGACGAGCACACCGTCTCGTAGCACGCGATGTATCAAGTCGACGGGGGCGCGATGCAGATCGATCACTTGCACTTCGCGAGACAGCAGGGCCGCGAGTTCCGCCTCTAAGCGACCCGGCGGCGCGGCGAGCTTGCCTTCCGGGGCACTTGCGAACCGCACCGCTACATCGACATCGCTATCGGCGCGCATTTCGTCCCGGCCTACGCTACCGAAAACCCAAGCGGCCACGATCCGCGCGTCGAAGCGCCGACAGGCCTCGGCTACGGTCGCAATGATGTCCGATCGGTTCATACGACAAGCGTAGCGCAGGCCGCTGGCGGGTGGCGAGCGCGGTAGGTCTGAGCGGGCGATGCAGCTGCGCTACCTGCAGACGGCGAATGACATCGCTAGAGACAAGAGTTCTACGGGTCTACCCGAGCCTGCGTTCACGGGCAATGGCCGTTGGTGTCGTCCGCGGCCTGCAGCACGTAGCGCACCTTGTACAGAATCGATGGCCTGTAGTGGCCACCGAGGCTCCCCCACAGCGTCCCAAGCTCCTCCAGCGACTGATTCTTGATATCCAGTACCAAGCGCTCGATCGGTGCTGGCAGGTCGGGCGAGGCTTGCTGGTCGAAGACCGGATGACATTGGAAGAAACTCAGCGCCTCTGATAGGTAACGCAAGCCTTGCACGTAGCTCTCGGTGTGAAAGTTGGCTGCGACCATCATGTAGAGGTTCAGTTGCAGGGGCGGCGCTGAGCTGAGCGATAGGCCGCCACCGGCGACGCGTACGGCGGGTGCCGTGCGCGCCGCTGCCTCCTGCTCCAAGTTGACCAGGAACACGGCCAACTTGTTGGCGACGTCCGGCGCGGCGGAGCCGTCCTGCTCGCACAAGTTGGAGACCACCACGAGGTCCTCGTCCGTGGCGAAGGCACTCCGTAGCTGCAGGTTCAGCCGTGCGGCGAGGTGTTCGATAGCGGCGTCTATCATGGGCGTGTTCGCGCCGCGCCAAGCAGCCGAAAGCGGGGCGCCTTCAGGCCTGTCGCGCGCGCCTCCTGTTGTGCCCGACGTGTTCGAAAAGAGACGAAAGGCAGGTGGCTGGTCCCTACCGTGCGGCCGGGGCTCGGCCCTGCGGACAAACGCCTAGGGCATCGACCAGCGCGCAAGGCATCCCCCAACGCGCCGACTCACCCAGACTGCGCCCTTTGGGCGGCGGTCGCAACACCAGGCGCGAAGACGTAGGCGCACCATCAACCCGCGGAGCAAGGGACCGATTGGGCGCACCGGACCTGCCAACGACGACCCACCCCACCCCTCCCAGGCCACCACCAGCGCTATACTCCCCCTCCACCCCCACCCGAGCACGCCCATGACGCTCGTCAGCGTCACCGACGTCCACCTCGAATTCGGCGACACCACCCTCTTCCGCGGCGCGTCCTTCCAGATCGACGACGAAGAGCGCGTGTGTCTCATCGGTCGCAACGGCGCCGGCAAGTCCACGCTGATGAAGCTGGTGCGCGGCACGATGCAGCCGGACAGCGGCGACGTCACCCGCCACCCGGACTGTCGCATCGCGACGCTGGAACAGGACCTGCCGGCCGCACACAACCTGACTGTGCACGACTTTGTGCTCCAGGGACTGGAGGGCCACCGAGCCCTCATCGAGGAGTTCGAGCGACGCTCCGCCGCCGCCGCCGAAGACGCCGAGTCACTCGGGGCGTTGGAAGCGCTCCAGCGCAACATCGAGGCCCACGGCGGCTGGCAGCCCGAGCAGCGCGTGGAGACCATCGCGTCCGAATTGGACCTCCCGATCGACCAGAACATGAACGCCCTGAGCGGCGGCTGGCGCCGCCGGGTCTCCCTGGCCAGGGCCCTGGTCGGCAACCCGGACCTGCTGCTCTTAGACGAGCCCACCAACCACCTCGACCTCTCCACCATCGAGTGGCTGGAAGACCGCATTCGCGGCTTCCGCGGCAGCGTCCTGTTCATCACCCACGACCGCGCCTTCCTGGAGCGCCTTGCCACCCGCATCGTCGAGATCGATCGCGGCTTGCTCAACTCATGGCCTGGCGGCTACCGCAACTTCCTGCGCCAGAAGGAGTCCGCCCTCGAAGCAGAGGCGAAAGAGAGCGAGCTGTTCGAGAAGCGCTTGGGCCAGGAAGAAGCCTGGATCCGCCAGGGCATCAAGGCCAGGCGCACACGCAACGAGGGGCGCGTGCGTGCGCTCAAGGCCATGCGCGAGGAGTACTCCCAGCGCCAGGCCTTCAAGCCGAAGGACAAGGTGCGCATCTCCGTGGAGCAGGCGGACCAGAGCGGGCGCAAGGTGATCACCGCCCGCAACGTGCACTACGCCTACGATGACCATCAGGTGATCGAAGGGCTCAACCTGCAGATCATGCGCGGCGACCGCATCGGCCTCGTCGGCAACAACGGCGTAGGCAAGAGCACCTTGCTCAAGCTCATGCTCGGCGAGATGCAGCCTCAGATGGGCACGGTAAAGCTCGGCACCAACCTCGAGGTGGGCTACTTCGATCAGCTGCGCCGCGACCTCGATGGCGAACGCACGGTGGCGGACATCGTGGGCGATGGCCGCGACTACATCCCCATCAACGGTAAGCAGCGCCACGTGATTGGCTACCTGCGCGGCTTCCTGTTCAGTGCCAAGCGCGCCCAGGAGAAGGTGAAGGTGCTGTCGGGCGGTGAGTGCAACCGCCTGATCCTCGCCCAGCTGTTCACCCGTCCTAGCAACCTGCTGGTGCTCGACGAGCCCACCAACGACCTCGACGTGGAGACCCTCGAGGTGCTCGAGGATCGCCTGGTCGAGTACACGGGCACACTCATCGTGGTGAGCCACGACCGCGAGTTCCTCGACAACGTGGTCACCAGCATCCTGGTCTTCGAGGAGGGCGGCGAGGTCGAGCGCTACGTGGGTGGCTACTCCGATTGGCTCAAGCACGGCCGCCGGCTCGCCGTACGCGATGATGTGAACGCGGACAAGCGTCGCGAACAGGTGGAGGCACAGCGGGCGCGGCCGCGACCCAATCAGAAGCTCAGCTACAAGCTGCAGCGCGAGCTGGACGCCTTGCCCGGGCAGATTGAAGCGCTGGAGACCAAGGTGGAGTCGCTGGAGTCCGACGTTGCCAGCGAGGGCTTCTACGATCAGCCCTTCGAGGAGAAGGTGAAGCCGGCCCTCGACGCGTTGGAAGCAGCGAAGGCTGAGCTCGATACGGCGATCGCGCGGTGGGATGAGCTCGAGACCATGCAGGCGGAGCTGCAGGGCGCGGGATCGGAGTAGCCACCCGCCCGTGGCGTGTGCCGTCGCGCGAGCCGGTCGTGGCCAGAGGTGGCGGCGACGAGGCCACCACCTCTGCGCCGTTGCTAGCGCTTGTTCACCCCCTTGCGGTCGTGGCTGCGTAAGCGGGCGAAGGCCTGGGCAGACTCGTGGGCATCGAACAGCTGCATGGCAGCGCCCTCACACTGCGCCACCGCTTCCTCCCGCAAGCCTCGACCCGACTCGTAGAGCGCGCGCTCAACGGCTGCGGTACACGTCTCGAGCTTGCGCTCAGCGAGGTCCGCTGCGTTCGCGAAGCGTGCGGCTAGCAGGGATTCCTCCCGGCTGACCCGCTCGCTCTGAGCGAACTCGAGGAGCTCACGCGAAGTGTGCTTAGCCGCCACCGTGTAGTCGCGGGCGTTGGCCAGGGGAATCAACAGGTCGGCGTACAGGGGTGCGCTCGGGAGCTCCAACACCTGCACGGTGCCGCGCACGTTCCAGCCCGCACTGAAGGTGGTGAGGGCACCGTGCTCCGCGCCTTCCTCGCCGTCGTCACAGTCGCCCACGATGTGTTCCTGACAGCCAGCATCGAAGGTCAGCTCGTCGGTGACCGGCTCGCAGAACTCCGGCACGATTTCGCACAGCGGGGGCGGCTCATCGGGGGGCTCGATGCCGTCCGGCACTTCGAAGGGGTGGAAGCCCGCTTCGAGGAACTCGATGTCGTCCCAATCGATGAACTGAATCACCAGCTTGACCGCGCCGGCAGGCGGCAGGGAGGTCGGGGTGGCAGGGGTGTGGAAGACGTAGCCATCCTCGCAGTTGTCCCCGTAGGGGCCGGTGAACTCCAACCACTCGTTGGGCACGTGGGGGAGATCGAGGCCGTTGTTGTTCAGGCCGGCCATGAAGTCGTTGCCTGCCACACCGCCTTCGTACCATCCCCACTCGTTCAGGTTGTTGCCCTTGACGCGGAAGCCGCAGGCGCCAGCCGGGAACGGCACAGGTTCACCGGAGGCGGTCCACTCGATGTCGCCAGCGAAGGGCCCGCTGACGAAGATCTCCACCGTGGGGTTGCCGAAGGCCATGGGGTCGATGTCGATGGCCAGGTTGCCGATGCCAGCATCGGCAACATTGCTGGCCAGGGTCAGGGCGAGCGCGGTCGCGCCGAGGCTGTTTCCAATCTTGTTCACTGTCTTCTCCATTCGTAATCGCTCGAGGTTGATGACTCGGCGCACTGATGCACCGAGGCGGGGACCTGCAGCGGTACGAACTCGGCACTCGCTGCGGTCACTCGAACCTGCGCTGGCGATCGACTGCGGAGGTCACGGTCAGGGGATTTTTTTTCGCGTGAGGGAACCGGCACGGAGATGTCGCTGCCTAACGGTTGCGTCGCCCCTACCGTCTGCTAGTGTGGCGCCTGCGGAAGGCGTGAAGACGCCCATCGCCCCCTCCTCGAGAAGCGAATCGGCTGCGCATGAACGACGTCCAACGCAAGCAAATGCTGTTTCAGGGCAAGGGCCTTTCGGCGAGCGTCTGCTACTACACGCCGCACTTGCGCATGGCGAAGCACTGCCACGAGCACCACCAGGTGTCTTGGCTACTCGTGGGGGAGATGCAGGAGTCCGGACGACGCGCAGCGCGCGACGTGTACCGCTTCTCCTGCGGCGTGAAGCCCGCGGGGTTCACCCACGCCAATCACTACGGGCCGTCGGGATCGCTGATCCTCGCCATCAACATCGATCCCGAGATGACGCAGGCGCTCGAGGCGCTACCTCTTTCCGACTGGTGCTGGCGCCTTCCCGAGGATGAGGTGGCGCGGCGGCGCTTCGCCGAGCTGATGCCGCTGCTCGCTGAGCCAACGGCTTGTCGCGAGCAGGTGGTGTGGGATCTGCTCGCCCTCTCCCAGGCGCATCGCGAGGATGCGCAGAGCGTGTCGACGCCGCCCGCATGGTTAGCGAACGTTCGCGATGCTTTGCGTGAGGGCGGTCCCGAGCTGGACATCGCCACCATCGCCCAGGAGACGGGCGTTCATCGCGTACACCTCTCCCGTAGCTTCTCACGCCACTTCGGCACCACCCCCAGCGCCTACCGCTCACGCAGCGCCATGGCCAAGGCGGTCACGGCCCTCGCCGCGGGTCACTCCCTGAGCAGCGCCGCCAGCGAGGCGGGCTTCGCGGATCAGGCGCACCTGCACCGGGTCGTGCGCCGCCAGACGGGGCTCACCCCCGGTGCCCTCAGCCGCCTGGCCCAGCGCGGCAAGGTTACGTCCGTACAATAGATCTCCCTCGCCTCGGGCCACCATCGCGGCGCCGTTACCCGAGCAGCCACATCGAGGGAATCCGATGCTGAAACACGTCATTTTCGTGCTCGCCGTGATCGGGCTGAGCGCCCGGGCGCTCGCCGCCTCTCCCCAGGAGGCCGCGGATCGACTGAACGCCTTCATCGATGACATCCCAGACCTGGGTCCCGGTTTTGCCGCTGTCGTCGTCACCGCCGATGAGGTGCCCCTGAACAAGGTGATGGGCGTGAGGCGCGCGTCGACGGGCGCGCCACTCACGATCGACACCCCTATCTACATCGCCTCCCAGACCAAGGCGTACATGGGACTGCTCGCGGCCGTGCTCGACCAACGCGGCGTGTTACCGCTCGACAGCACCCTGGCGGACTACTGGCCGGCGCTGACCCTACCCGACGGCTTGGCGGCGCAGGACTACACCCTGCGCCAGCTCCTGGTGCACGAGGTGCCGATCCGCGCGGACTTCATCGTCAACACGGAAGCCTACGTAACGCGCATCGACCCCAAGGACTATCCACGTCTGATCCGCGATTACGCCGAGCGCCGCGAAACAGGGTTCGACTACGACAATTTGGGCTACAACATTTACGGCGCCATCTTAGAGACCCACACAGGCAAGACCTGGCAGCAATGGCTGGACGAGGAGGTCTTCGCCCCCCTGAAGCTCACGCGGACCTCGGCGCGCACCTCGGATTTCAGCCTCGACGAGTTGGCCTTCAGCCACCAATGGCAGGGGGAGCAGGGCTGGCACGATGTGCGCCCCAAATACGACGGCATGATGCACTCCGCCGGCGGCATCGTGACGTCCACCGCGGACATGGCGCGCTTCCTCCAACTTCAGCTCACCGGCGGAGGCGATGAGTCCCCCTTCTCCCGTGAGGTGGTGACCCTGGCGCACACATCGTTCATCCAAACGGGCATGGAAGACCGCAAGAACGCCTACGAGCTCGTCTGCAGCGGCTACTCCCTGGGCTGGAATCTGTGCGACTTCGCAAGCCACGAGGTGTTCATCCACGGCGGCGGCTACACGGGCAACCGCACGATGATGGCGTTCTCCAAAGACCTGGGGGTGGGCGTGGCCGCCTTCTCCAACTCGGACAACCAAACGGGATGGTTCACCAGCCGCACCGTCACGATGTTCCTGCAGTTCCTCACGGATCACCCGGACACGGAAAGGATGCGTGCCCTGCGCGTCGAACGTTATCCGCAGCGCGTGGCCCGCCAGCTCACCTACCTGTCCGAGCGAGTCGCCAAGAGCGAGGGGGATCCGCAGTGGCAAGGATGGCAGTGGTCACCCAACGCGCAGACCTTGGGTGAGTACGCCGGTCGCTATCGCACGGGCGAGAAGTACCTGGAGTGGACCGTCGGGGTGCGCAGCCAGCTGATCGCCGACTGGGGAGATATCTCCATGCCCCTGGAACCCGCGGCGCCAGATCTTTTCGCTACCCGGTCGAGTCCGCTCGAGGCCTGGTCCCCGGTGCGCTTCTTGCGCGACGACGAGGGCGAGGTGATAGGACTTCAACGAGACGGTCACGAGTACCGCAAGGTGCGCGCTGCCTCGGCGGTCTCGAGCACTTTGCGCGAACACGACTAAGCCTACGGGTTGCACGGTACCGCGCAGGCGGTACCCTGCAAGGAGGTTTCCCAGGCGAGCGCGCGATGAACCTCCATCACCTACGATTGCTCCTGCTGGGCGTCCTCGCCCTTGGGCTGGGCGCCTGTTCGTCCGACGCCCAAACCCTGCGCGTCGACGACGGCTACCTCACGCCGGAGCAAGCCAAAGCCATCCAGGACGGCTGGCCCAAGGAAACCCGCCAGCAGCTGATCGACCACGTCTACAGCAACCGCTTCAACCGCCGTATCCGCCCCTGCGGTGAGGACCCGGCGCTCGCCGACGTGCCCGCGGCCAAACTCTCGGGCAAGGGCTTCAAGCTTCCCCGCCGCCATGGCGACGACCTCAGCTGCGCCCTCGTCGAGGCAGGGATCTACCTGCTCCGCGAGCGCGGGCGTTCTGGGACGGACTTCGTGACCCTGGTGGGCGTTGCCGACGGTGAGCAGGTGCTGGAGATCGAGGTGCAACGCGACGAGGACGGCGTGGTGCAGCAGGTGTACGGCCTGCACGCCCCAGAGATCGGCCGCTTGCTGCTACGCCCTCGCCCTGATGGCGCCCCGGGCATCGGCCGCTTTGGGAAGAAGGTGGAACGCGAGGTGTCCGCGAAGCAGAGCCTCGACGCCCTACGCGCCCTGCTCGGCGAGGCCGAGTTCGATCTCTCCCCCGTGGGCTTTGGCTTAGCCCCCGACGAGACCGATCCCAAGGACGAACCCGGCTGCGCCGAGACGGGCAAATGCCCCGTGTTGGCCTGCGGGCCCGCACCTTCGGACCAAGCGATCCTTCGCCAGGCTTTGTTCTCCGCGAAGGACAAGCAAGAGATCGTGTGCCCCACCCTCGCCCGTTGGCAGACGGAACGCCATCGCATCTCCTCGCCGTCCGATGCCGTGGTCCGACGCGCGCTGGTCATCGCCGCCATCTCGCGCGCGCCAGAATCGGATACACGACGCGACGGCACGCGCATCGTGACCGAGCACAGCAACTCCGGCACGCGCTTCGTGGCGTTCAGCGAACTGCTGCCGGGGGTAGTGACCACGCCCGTGCTCAGCCACACCGTGCGCAAGGTGCAGGTGATCGGGTGCGAAGGCGACAAGCGACGCCAACGCTGCAGCGCGAAGGTGGCGCTGGAAGTGTTCTCGCGCGCCGTGAACATGCCGAAGAACATGCCGCAAACGGCGCTGATCGAGTCGCTGGGCTTTCCATCGCGCAGCTTCGAGAAGACGCTGACCTTCGAATTCGATCGCCGCAACGCGCGGTGGGAGCTACGCGACGCTGACCGCGTCGCAGATGAGCTGTTCGATCTGCAGGATGCGCGTATCACCAAAACCGTTAGCGACTACCTGCTGGAGAAGCTGCGCGCGATGCCGCGCTAGGGCGCATGACTGGGAGCAGCCGCAAGCCACCACTCGGCGATGCCGAAGGCCCCGGCGCCTACGACCGTCAGGATTCGTCACCGCTGCGCGCGTGGGCCGATGAGCAGTACGCCGTGGCCATTGAGGACCCGGCAGCCCTTTCGCACACCGGCTACATCGAACTCGTGCCCGATCACCTGCGAGACAGAACCTGCTGGAACGGGGCTGCCCTGTACTACACCCCTCCCACCTTCGACCTGCTCTCCCCGCTACTCGACGCCCTCGACAGCTACACGCCCTATTCGTTTCTTCACTACGGTACGGCCGTGTTCGAGGCCTTCACCGCGCGGCTGGAGACGCTTGCGCAGAACCTACAGGACGCCGCCGACGACACCCAGGTGGACAACTACTGGTTCTCCCTCTCAGCGGCCAATGTAGATCAAGCCTTCGAAGCGGACTTCAACGGCACGCGGAAGCGACTGCTCGACCTCACGCAAACGTCTGCGCGCCGCCTGCGCGCGTGGCGCGCAAACTCGCCAGAGGACGGGCTCCACGTACTCGGCCTATGAGCGATCAGGCGCCGACCGCCGGCGCCTCGGCGAAGGGCAAATGACCGACCTTCGTCCACACGCGAGCCCCGTGCGCGCCCGCCACCGCTGACAACCGACGACCTATCGGTAGCCGTAGCCAGGAGTGCTGGCGCAAGCGATCGCGAGACTCGTCGAAGCCGCCCTCGAGAACGAGGAACTCCCCGCCGCCGGGCAGATCGAGAGTCACCTCCTGGCCCGGCGCCCACGTCTCCACCCGCACCGATTCGCGCGCATCCTCGAACAGGGGCATCACTGACACGCCCTGTCGATCCCGGGCCTCGACGCTCGCCATCTTGTTCATGTCGATCATCACGGGCGTGCGATCCGCGGGATCGAACTGCCAGAGCTTGACGAAGATCACACAGCCCGGCGCGGAGCCCGGGGTGTGACGGGAGGTCGGCGGATTGCGCACGTAGGCACCCGCAGGAAAATCCCCGTGTTCGTCCTGGAACACACCGTCCAGCACGATGAACTCCTCGCCACCCCCGTGCGCATGGGGGCTGAAGTGACTGCCGGGCGCGTAGCGCACGATGGTGGTGGCGCGGGCCACCTCATCGCCGATGCGATCGAGCATGCGACGGTCCACCCCCGCCATGGGCGAGGGCTGCCACGACAACTCGTCCGCGTGCAGCAGCACACGCTGGGAGAAATCGGCGTTGAGTTCCACGGGGACTTCCTCCTTCCCTGATGCCTTCGATCAGCCGGCGATGCTGGGACGCGACGCCACGCGATCACGCCAGGCACGCAGGTTGTTGAGCTCCTCCGGAATCTCCACCTTCGCGAAATCAGCGAAGGCGAGGCCCGCGAAGGCGGTGATGTCGGCCACGGTGAAGCTATCGCCGGCGAGGTACGGCTGGTCTTCCAGCACACCGTCGAGGTAGCGCATCGTGTCCTGCGCCACCTGCTTGCGCTTCTGGCCCCAGTCCTGATTCTGGTAGGTCTCGAGATCGGGACCCAAGCCCGGCGTGGCGTGGTGGAAGTAGGCACCCACCGCGTCCATCAGGCCGGCCTCGGCGCGCAGATTCATCATCTGGGTGACCGCGCGCTGCTTCGGCGTCTCGCCGAACAGCGATGGGCCATCGAAGTGACCGTCGATGTACTCCGTGATGGCGGTGCACTGGGAGATGCATGTGCCGCACTCGAGCTCGGCGTAGGGCACGGTGGCATCGGGGTTGCGGGCGCGGAAGGCGTCGGTGCGGTGCTCACCGTTCATGAGGTCCACCGGGACGAACTCCACCTGCTCCGTGGCGCCCTTCTCCGCAAGGGCGATGCGCACGCGGGCCGGGTTGGGGAAACCTTCTACATCGTAGATCTTCATGGGGGTACTCCTTGGGTGAATGCTATCTACCTACTAGATGGTAGAGAAGATGCCCAAGGGTTGCAAGCAGACCTGCGCGCCCCGACCTCGGTCCCTCCTAGCCCATTGATTCGATGAACACTCTCAGGAATCCTAGAGCCACATGGACACCAAGACTCAGCTCCTCGACGCCGCGGAGCGCGCGGCCCGCGAACGGGGCTACGACGGCTTCAGCTACGCCGATCTGGCGGCGAGCGTGGGCATCAAGAAGGCCAGCATCCACTACCACTTCCCCACCAAGGCGGATCTGGCGATGGCGCTGGTGACCCGCTATCGCGAGGCCAACCAGGCGTTCCGCGATGAGGTAGACGGGTCTGCCTTGGACCCCGGGGATAAGCTGAGCCGCTACGTGGCCCACTACCGCCAGGCGCTGGGCGAGGGCGGCATGCTGTGTTTGTGCGTGTCCCTCGCCTTGAGCCCCGACCGACTCAGCGAACAGGTGCGCGAGTCCCTGAACGCCTTTCACGGCGAGAGCATCGATTGGCTGGAGGCGGTGATCCAGGACGCGATCTCGCTGGGCAACCTGCCGGACGCGAGTGACCCGCGAGAAGAGGCGAGCGCCCTGCTGGCGCTGGTCGAGGGCGCGCAACTGCACGGCCGCGCGTCAGGAAGGGTGGAGGACTTCGATCGGGCGACCAACCTGTTCGTCGCCCGCCTGCGCGGTAAGGCGCACTAGCGTCCGTCCAAAAAAAGGTGGGCAACGCGCGACCCCGACCGGGGAAGGGCCACGCGCTACCCGTGGGGCCTTAGATGCCGCCGGCGCTCCCGCCGACCAACCAGAAGGTGAGCGCTTCCGCGAAGCCGCTCTCGTCGTCGGGGCGGTAGGCGGCGAGCTCCTGCATCGTGAAACAGTCCATGCCGAGCCGGGTGCCGATCTCGAATCGGCGACGGCACTGATTGCGCGGGAAATAACGGCTGTTCCGCTTGTGGATCGTGGGCGTGTGCACCAGCAGCTGCATCGCCTCCCCCTCGACCTGAGCCGGGATGTAGCGGGCCTCCACCAGACGCGCGAAGGCGCCATCCACGGGAAATTCTTCCGCCTCGATACCGTCCAGCACGCCCACGCCGTTGACCAGTCCGTCGTTGCCCACGCGCACGGAGGCGCCGAAGGCGAACGCCGTGGCGTTCTTGCACGCTCGGGCCTTGCCCGCGGCGCAGTACTCGCTAGCCACCAAACGGTCGTACCAGGTGCCCGTGTCGTCGATGATCTCCTGCGGAGCGTAGTAGGCATCGCCGTAGCGGGCGGTGTAGAGCCCTGCGTTCGGGTACACCCCCACGCCACAATCACCATCGGCGTCACAGCTCACCAGCGCGCGAACCGGCATCGACACCGCCACGCGCTCGCCGTCCACCTGCGCGGGGCGAAAGCGCGCGCGCTCCAGGCGGAGGAGAATCTCGTTGCGTAGCCAGGCGCGAAGGCGCTCGGAGCCGCCGTGCTGCGCACACTTGCGCGCACTCACCTCGCCGCCCCGACTCACCAGCACCTGGCAGACGATCTTCGAGGACTCATCGCGGGGGCGGAAGTCGTCTGGGAAGCGGAACTGCGACGACACGGGCACCTTGCCGTGCTCCGGCGATGCCGGCACCACGGCCTCTCCCGTCAAACGCGCCGGCACGATCTCGTCCGCATTGGCCACCGCACCGGTGATGCCGATCAGGGTCGCCAAGGCCACCAGGTAAACACGGCGGCTGGCGGGAGTGAACACTAGCGGCTTCCTACGCACTGTTCGTGCACCTCGAGCATGTCGTTGAGTTGTGTATTCTGAACCATGAGTGCTACAGAAGTTGCACACCGTATGAAGATGTTAGCGAAGGTATACGAAGAAATTATCGAAGTGCGATGAGTTCAGGCGTTAGACGCTCAGGAATCCCCAGTTCTTGGCCCCCGCCTGTCCGGACATTGGACGGCCGGGCGCACGTGTCGCGATTCCCCTACCGTGTCCGTACCTAATAGCGGCAGAATATCGGTACGCGAACAACAAGCAGGCCACACCAGCGATTCAAGGAAGAATTATGACAACACGGATACCCCCTCGGCGAGGTCAGTGCCCCCTGCTCCTTATGGGACTGATCGCTACGATCGCCAGCGCAGAGCCCCTGGTACTGAACGAATACAACGCGGTGTCGGGGTCAAACTTCCTGAACGGGGGCGACGAGTTCGTCGACGAGGACGGCAACACCTCGCCGCCCTTCGATCCCTTCTTCGGCCGCGTCCAGGGCAACGGCGGCGACTGGTTCGAACTGGTGGTGGTGGCCGAGGGCCTCGACATCCGCGGCTGGCAGCTCGAGATCTTCAGCGACGGTGTGGTGGAGCCGCGCCTGGTCTTCACGGACGCCTCTCTCTGGCAGAGCCTGGAAGCGGGCACGATCATCACCGTAGCCGAAGACGTGCCCGATGATCCCTCCTACGACCCCGCCAACGGCGACTGGTGGATCAACGTCAACGCGGCCAACCCCGAAGACGGCGGTACCGGTGAGTTCATCACCGCGGACAACTTCCCGGTCAACAACGATGATTGGCAGCTGACGATCTACGATGCTGAGGGTAACGTGGTGTTCGGCCCCGCCGGCGAAGGCATCGTCAGCGACGACGGCATCGCCTCGGACATCGGCGTCAACAGTCGCGAAGTGTTCGCCCTGCAGGCCAGCCCCGCCGCGGACATAGGCCGCGACGATCCCGGCTACAACGACAGCAACACCTCGAGCTTCGGCGCCCCCAACGGCGTCCTCGACCAGGTCGCCCAAGACTTCACCCCGCTGCGCACGGACCAGCCCTGGCCCGACCGCGACTTCGACGGCATCTCCGAAGACGGCAACCGCAACGGCATCGTCGGTGACGCCACCTGCATCGGCGGCGCCACCGCAAACTGCGACGACAACTGCGCCCTCGTCGCCAACCCGGGCCAGGCCGACACCGGCGGCATCGGCAACGCCCTCGCCGACGGCATCGGCAACGCCTGCCAGTGCGGCGATGTGAACAACGACGGCCAGGTGCTGCAGAACGACGGCCTGCGCGTGCGCGCCTTCGCCCTCGGCATCCTCCCGCAGCTGCCCTCACCCACGAAGTGCGACGTCAGCGGTGACGGCCTTTGCGACCTCTTCGATGCCGCGGTGATCCTGCGCGCCCAGACGGGCCAGCCCCCCGGCGTGACCCAAAGCTGCGAGGCCGCGGTGGGGCCCGAGGACGAGACCGATCTCCTCTACGCCGCGGACCGGGTGGTGGAGATCGACGTCACCATGGATCCGACCGACTTCCAGACCCTGCGCGAGCAGACCCGCGACATCAACGAGCTGATCGAAGACCCCGAGTGCGGCACGCGCCCCTGGCCGAGCCCCTTCACCTGGTTCCCCGCCGATATCACGGTCGACGGCGCACAGCAGATCAACCTCGTCGGCATTCGCAAGAAGGGCTTCCAGGGCTCGCTCTCCGAGGAGAAACCCGCCCTCAAGCTCGACCTGGGCCGCTTCATCGCTGGCAGTGACATCAACGGCGTCACCCGCCTCACGCTGAACAACGCGCGCCAGGACCCCTCGCTCGTCAAGCAGTGCCTGGCGTTCCAGATCTACCGCGACGCGGGCCTCGCCGCCTCGCGCTGCAACTTCGCCCAGGTGAGCGTGAACGGCGAGGAGCTCGGCATCTACGTCAACGTGGAGGAGGTGGACGAGACCTTCGTCGCGCGCAACTTCAACGATCCCCTCGGCAAGCTCTTCGAGGCGGAGATCAGCGACTTCTGGCCCGGCCCCTGGATCAACACCTGGGACCCGGACACGGAGACCGCCGAGGACGGCAACGAGGAGATCCTCGACCTGGCCAACGTGCTGGAGTTCACCCCCTACGAGACGTTGCTGCCGGAGCTGGAGGCGCGCGTCGACATCCCCTGGTTCGTCCGCTACTGGGCCATCGAAGCGCTCATCGCCCACAGCGACGGCTACGCCTTCAACATGAACAACAGCTTCTTCTACGTCTCCCCGATGGATAACCAGATGCGCTTCGGCCCCTGGGACATGGACTCGGACTTCTTCCCTGAAGGCCAGTCGATCTTCGCCATCCGCTCGGCCCTCGCCCGGCGCATGTACAACCTGCCGGACACCCAGGCCCTGTTCCTGGCCGAGGTGCAGGCGTTGGTCGACACGCTGTGGGATGCGGACGCGTACCTGGCGGAGATCGATCGCGTGGATGCGCTGCTGTCCCCGCGCCTACTGGCGTTGTTCGGTCAAGGTGCCGTGAACGAGATGCGCTTCTTCCAGGACACCTTGCGTAGCTGGCTCAGCAACCGGGAGGGCGATGTGCTCGCGGAGCTGGCCGCGCCGCCGGTGGACGTGCGCGACGTGAAGGTGCCCCACCTGTGTGAGCAGGACGTGCCCTGACCGCCACCGCCCTGTCAGGGGGGTGACGACAGGTCACCCCGCTGCCCCCGATTCGCTACCCTGGAGCCCTCGCTACCACTCGATGGGGCCCTAATGGACCGGATCACTCGACTGCTCGGCGCCGCTATCCTGCTGGCGCCGACCCTGGCCATCGCCGCCGCCGTGACGTTGCCGCCGCCGCAGCCCTACGTGAAGCTGCAACACCCCGCCTGGACCCGTTCGGCGAGCCTCTACCAGATCAACACGCGCCAGTTCTCCAAGGCAGGCACCTTTGCCGCCGTGCAGGCCCAGCTGCCACGGCTCAAGGCCCTCGGCGTGGACATCCTGTGGCTGATGCCCATCCACCCGATCGGCGAGGAGAAGCGCAAGGGCTCCCTCGGCAGCCCCTACGCGGTGAAGGACTACTACGCCGTCAACCCAGAGTTCGGCACCCTCGATGACCTGAAGGCCCTGGTCGATGCTGCCCACGCCCAGGGCATGTACGTGATCCTCGACTGGGTCGCCAACCACACGGCCTGGGACAATCCCATCCGCGAGCAGCACCCCGAGTGGTACGACCGCGACTACAAGGGCGACTACCGCCCCACGCCCTGGTGGGACTGGTCGGACATCATCGACCTCGACTACCGACAGGCGGGCGTACGCGAGTACATGGCGGACGCCATGAGCTACTGGGTGCGCGAGGTGGGCATCGACGGCTACCGCTGCGACGTGGCCGGCTTCGTCCCGCTGGACTTCTGGAAGCAGGTGCGCGCGCGCCTGGACGCCATCAAGCCCGTGTTCATGCTCGCCGAGTGGGAATCGCGGGACCTGCACGCCGAAGCCTTCGACGCCACCTACGCCTGGAGCTGGCACGAGGCCGTACACGACGTGATTCAGGGCCACGCCGGCCTCGACGCCCTCTTCGTCTACTACTCCTGGCGCGAGAGCGCCTACCCCGCCGATGCCTACCGTATGACCTACATCGCCAACCATGACAGCAATGCCTGGGAGGGCACGCAGTTCGAGAAGTTCGGCGACGGCCTCGAGGCCGCCATCGTGCTCTCGGTGGTCGGCGACGGCATGCCGCTCATCTACAACGGTCAGGAGGCGGGCAATCCGCGGCGCCTGGCCTTCTTCGAGAAGGACCCGATCACCTGGCGCGAGCACCCGATCGGTGACCTCTACGAGACCCTGTTCGATCTGAAGGAACGCAACACGACGCTGCACAACGGTGCCCACGGCGCCACCATGCTGCGGGTGTGGAACACCGCGCCTGAAGCCGTGTTCAGCTTCGTGCGGCAGAACGCCGAGGACAAGGTCTTTGTCGCCATCAACTTCAGCGACGAGCCGCAATCGGTGACCTTCTCGGATGCGCCCTTCGAAGGCCGCTACCTGGAGATCTTCACGGGCGAGGACGAGGTGATCGACGCGGACTTTCGGATGACCCTGCCGCCATGGGGTTACCGCGTCTACACCGGTATCGCTGACCGCTAACCTGCGGTCGGATTCGGCGCTCGATCCGGCGCGGCTGCGGCCGGGCGGGGCAATAGCGAGACGATCAACCCTGCGGTCACCAGCAGGAAGACTCCATCGAGCGCCCATCCCATCGGGTCTTCCATCGTGCCTCCCCAACGCAGCGCGTGAAGTCCGACGAGGGTAGCCAGCGTGCACGCACAACCGGCACGCAGTGCGCGCGATACGGCCCGCACGGAACCGGCAAACCACCCGCCCGCGACGAGCAAGCACAGCCCGCCAAGAAATAGCGACACCAAAGGTACGCTCGAGAGCGTCATGGCGAACAGCGCTATCGTCGCTAGCAGAAGCGGTACGCCCCAGACGAACGCCGTCCACACCCGGTGCCACGTGGGCACCGCACGGCCTCGATCGGCTCGGCGCGCCACCCAGATGGACACCCCTCCAGCCGTCACCACACAGAGGGCCAGGCCCATCACAAGGTAGGCGGACTTCACGGCGATGCCGGCGAACCACCCGAAGTGAACGGCGCCAAATGCACCGATGATGAGGTGGCCGACGCCTCGCGGTGGTGCTTCGAGGCGCTGCCCTCGACCGTCGAAGGTCAAGCGTTCATCGAGTTGCAGGTGCTCGGGCGAATCGGTGCGCACCTCGAGGGTCTGCCCCGCAGTGCCGGGCGAGAGCACACGCACGCGGGTGATCCGTGACTCGGGCTGCAAGGCTCGCAGCTGTTCCAACACGGCGCGCACCGGCGGAAGGTCTGCTCGCGTGGCGTCGGCAGCCACCACCGGGCCGGCGATCGCACTGCGTGCCTTGCCCGTGTCGCCGTCGAAGGCGGCGAGGGCCAGCAACCCCAGGATAATCGTCGACAATCCGAGAATGGCACCCGTCACGGTGACCGCAAGATGAAAGGGTAAACACCAGATACCTAGTCGATTGTGTAGATCAGCTTCCTGCAAGCGCTTCGAACCACCCCATCGCAAGGTGAAGGCATCTCGGAACAAACGAGGATGGGACAACACGCCCGAGAAGAGCGACGCCAGCAGGGCGATGCCTACCATACCGACCACCGTCAGGCCGATCGTACGCGGCAGGAAGAGGTAGAAGTGCAGCTCCTTCATGAAATCCAGGAACGGCGTTGCTACCTGCCGCTCACCCAGCCTGCCGTCACGGTCAGCCACCCAATGCTCGTCGATACCGCGCTCGAAGTCGCTGGCGCGCGCCTGCAAACGCGGGAAGGCCTGTGTTGGTAGCTCGACGGAGATACTCTGGGTAGCCTCCAGGGCCTCAGCCCGTGAGTACACCTCACTCACCAGGTCGGCGATCTGCTCATCGCTGATCTCCACGACGACCGGGCCCTCGGGCTGCTCCCAACGACTCAGCTCGCGTTCGAACACGAGGATCGTGCCGGAGAGAGCCACGAGGTAGATCAGCGCCGCAAGCGCCAGCCCCAGGGAGGAATGGCCTGCCAACATCGCCCCGACGAAACGGGCGGGCACCTTCGGCCAGAGATGATGTCGCCGCTCAGCGCTCTGCATGGCAGCCTCCCCCTTATACCAACGCGAGCGCCAGACTCACGCCACCAACGCAGGCCAAGGCAACGGTGAGCTGTAAGACGCGACCGGTCATGAACAACCAAGCCATACACCCGGCCCAAAGCACGGGAATGGCCAACCCCGCCAGTGCGATGCGATCCACTTCGCCGAGTGGCGCTCGGGTAGCGAACAGCATACTGATTCCGAGTGCGAGCAGTCCGGCGACGAAGAACGCCGCTAGCCACCGGACGGTTGCGCGCCAGGCTCGACGCGTTCGCGCTTGCGGGTCGATGCTGGCTTCGTCCGTTGACGAGTTGCGCCGCCCCTCACGGACGCGGCGCGCCCTCCCTGACCGGTGCTCGATACCCGTCAGGACGAGCGCTGGTGCCGCAACGCTCAGCGCCACCAATGCCACCGCGATGCCGAGCTCAGCACCGACCACCCAGCTGCTCGCCGCGGCGCAAGCGAACAGCAAGGCCCAAGCAGCCGACAGGCCCACTCGCCGGCCGACCCGCCCGCCCCACCGCTCACGCAACAGCCAGAGGCCACCGCCGAGTGACGCGGCACTGAGCAGACCCAGCAGTGGGGAAGCGCCCATCAGAAGTTGCTGTCGAAGCGAATGGCAACGATCCGCCGATCGCCGAGGCGCGCGAAGTTCGACGTCGCGTTGGCTAGCGCGAAGTAGTCCTCGTCGAGGAGATTTCGCGCGTAGATGCTGAGGCGGTAGTGATCCGCAAAGGCGTAGCCGATGCGCGCGTTGATCAACGTACGCTCTTCGACGAAATCCTGCGCGAAGTTGTTCTGATCGATCTGCGCTTCGGACTGATAGTTGACGTCGATGCCACCGAACACGCCCCGACCGCGGTCGTAGCTGACACCGGCGTTGAGGGTGAGCTCGGGTGCATAGGGGAAGTCGTTGCCATCGAAGCTATCGGGCGGCGGGGCGGCGTTCGGGAAATCGGTGAATTGCGTGTCGACGTAACCGATCGAACCGTACACGTCGAGGTGGCGGCTCACGGCGAACGCCACATCCGTCTCCACTCCCCACAGGCGGGACTCACCGGCGTTGATCGTGCGGCTGAACTGGGGCAAGTCCTCGAGCGGCACTTGCACCTGCTGGTCGGTCCAGTCCGCGTAGAACACGTTGGCGTTCCAGGTCATGCGGCCGTCCAACCAAACGGAGCGCCAGGCCAGTTCGTAGTTGATGAGGAACTCGGGATCAAAGTCCTCCACCTCGCCGGTGACGAAGTTGATCGCCGAGCCACCGGCGCGGTAGGCACGCTGCACGGTGAACGCCACATTGGCATCCTCCGACACGTGCCAACGTACACCCAGCTTCGGCAGCACGGCGCTGAAATCGGCGTCCGTGGTCTCCACGACATCGCCTTCGAGCGCCTCGAGGAACTCGAAGCCTGGGGGCAGTTCACCGAGGATGTCGGTGGTGGTCACCGTGGCGTTGTCCTGCTCCTCACGATCGAGGCGCACGCCGAACAGCAGGTCCCAGCGATCGCCCATGGACCATTGCCCGTCCATGAAGAAGGCCAGATTGGTGGCGTCGTTGTCCGTCTCCCCGACACGGGTCACGAGGTTGTCGAGGGGGATGTTCGGGTCGATCAGTGTGACGGGCACGGTGAACTCGTCCACGAAACCAACGCTCGTGTCCACGAAGTAGAAGCCCGCGACACCGCTCAGGCGATCGCCCGCGTACTTCAGTCGTAGCTCCTGGGCGAGGGCGACGTCCTCACCGGTGCGATCGAGGGCGGCGATGGGCGCCGGCGTGAGGTCGAAGTCCTCCGTACGCACGTAGTCGCTGTTCTGGTAGGAGGTGATCGACTGCAGGGCGAAACGCTCATTGATCTGCCAGTCGATGTTCAAGGACTGCAGCAGCGTCTGCGTGCCCTCGCGACCCGGCGTGTCGTAGGCCACTTCGCGGTCCCGGCCGTTCTCGAAGGGCACGCCATCCTCACCGGCGAAGTTCTCCGTGTACGAGGTGGTGCTGATGATGCGCAGAGTCGCCGTGGGGTCGAAGAGGAACTTCAGACGCCCCTCGGTAAGCTCCGTGGCATCGGCGGGGGCGTCCAAAAACGTGTTGTCGACAAAACCATCCGTCTCGCGATGATTGAAGGAGGCGCGGAACGCGAGCTTGTCTTCGATCAGCGCCGTGCCACCAGCAATCGCCCCCTGCAACAGACCGTTGTTGCCCGCTTCCAGGCGCGTGCGGACGTCCGTCTCGTAGCTTGGGTCGCGGGTGCGCACGTAGATGGCACCGGCGAGCGCATTGCGCCCGAAGTTGGTGGACTGAGGGCCGCGGTAGACCTCCACCTGGCCCAAATCCCAAGCGCTCAGGGGCCCGAAGAAGGTGGTGAAGTTACCGAGCGGGGCATCGTCCACGTAGACGGTCAGGGTCTGGCCTAAGCCGCTGCCGGCGATACCCCGCTGGTCGATGCCACGGATCGAGAACCCCAAGCCGCCGAAGGAAGAAGACACGTTCGGGATGCGGTCGACCACGTCGTAGAGATTGGCCAGCGGCTCGCGATCGATCACCTCGCCGGTGGCCACGGCAACGCTGGCGACCACGTCCTGCAGGCCGCGCTCGGTCTTCTCACCGATCACCAGCACCTCTTCCACCTCCTGCCCCAAGGCGAGAGGCGACGACAAGAGGACTAGCCCCGTGGCCCCCAGGACGACGCTGAATGGGCGGACGAGACGTCCCGGCGGAATGCTGTTCACGGAGACTCCTATCACGATCGGACACAGGACATGCCGTTCGGCTAGAGCCTAGTCAAACGCAATCGCTAACGCAAATCATTATCGTTACGTATTTGTGACTATCCGTACGATGGCCGCGCTTCGATACCATGGCGGCTTCACAAGTAGCGCCAGTTCCAGGAACGGAGCCCCGATGACTAGCACCTCCACGCCTCTCCCCTTCAAGACCCTCGCGGCAACCATCGTCGTTGGTCTGCTCTTCGCACCAGCGCTACAGGCGCAAAGCTCCCTGAACATCGAACTCACCGAGTGGCGCGTGCCCATCAGCATGGACAGCGACGGCACGCTGTTCGATACCTACCCCGGCGAAGGCCGCACCATGACCCGCCCCCGCGACCCCGCCCTCGATAGCCAGGGCAACGTGTGGTTTTGCGGTCAGGGGGGCAACTACATCGGCCGCCTCGTGCCGAGCACGGGCGAGTTCAAGCGCTACGCCCTCCCCGAACGCACCCATCCGCACAACCTGGTGATCGATAGCGAAGATCAGATCTGGTACGCCGGCAACCGCAACGGCCACATCGGCCGCTTGGACCCGGCCACCGGCGAGATCCAACAGTTCCCCATCGAGAACGACAAGATGGACCCGCACACGCTGGTGCTCGCGAACGGCGGCAAGACCCTCTGGTTCACCGCCCAGCACGCGAACTACGTCGGTCGCCTCGACACCAGCACGGGCGACTACGAGCTCGTGCAAACCCCGTACCCGCGCGCACGGCCCTACGGCATCATGCTCGACAGCAAGGAGCAGCCCTGGATCGCCCTGTTCGGCACCAACCGCATCGCCACGGTGGATCCCGCCACCATGAAGATGCGCACCTACGCCATCCCCGACGAGCGCGCCCGCCCGCGCCGCCTGGCCGTGACCTCCGACGATCGGGTCTGGTACGTAGATTACGCGCGCGGCTTCCTCGGCCGCCTCGACCCGACCACCGAGGAATTCACCGAGTGGGCCGCCCCCGGCGAGTCCCAAGCCATCCCCTACGCCATGACCGTGGACGATCAGGACCGCTTGTGGTTCGTCGAGTCCCCGAGCAATCGCAGCCACCTGGTGGGCTTCGACGCCAAGACCGAGCGCTTCATCGCCCGTGAGGCCATCGCCAGCGGCGGCCTGACCGCCCGCTACATGGTCCACCACCCAAGCTCCGACACGCTCTGGTTCGGCACCGATGCCAACACCATGGTCCGCGCCAGCTTACCCGGACGTTAGCCATGGAAGGACGGGAGATCCTGCAGCCACTGATCGTGCTGGCGGCGTGGACCATGGTGATGTGGCTGTGGATGTACGCGACGCGTATTCCGGCCATGAAGGCCGCTCGGGTGGAGCCGGATCGACTGGCCCAGGATCCTGAAGCATCCCTCGATCGATTTCTGCCGCCGCCCGTGCAGTGGAAGGCGCACAACTACAACCACCTCCACGAAGCGCCCACGGTGTTCTACGCGGTGGTCATCGCCCTGACCCTGCTGGGCCAAGGCGGTGAGGGCCTGAACCTGCTGCTGGCCTGGGCCTACGTCGGGCTGCGTGTGATGCACTCGCTGGTACAAGCCACGGTGAATCGCGTCCTCGTGCGCTTCGGTCTGTTCGTGCTGTCCTCGCTGGTGCTCATCGCGTTAATCGTGCGCACCGCCCTAGCCGCCTGGTGATCGCGACGTCGCGGCCGCGCGTGGGCTAGGGCGATGACACTCACCTTCATCCTGGAGATGCTCGGCACCGCGGCCTTCGCGGTGTCCGGCGCCCTGGCCGCCGCCCGCAAAGGCATGGACATTTTCGGCTTCCTGGTCCTCGCCCTGTTGCCAGCGGTAGCCGGTGGCACCTTGCGCGATTTGATCCTCGATCGCGTACCCGTGTTCTGGGTGGCGGACGTGCGCTACGTGAGCGTGGCGATGATCGCGGCCGTGATCGTGTACGTCACGTCTTACGAGCCCGGTGGGCGGCGCCAGGTGCTGATCTGGATGGACGCCATGGGCCTTGCCCTCTTCGCCGCCCTCGGCGCGCAGGTGAGCCTGCAGCACGGTGCCGGTGCCCTCGTGGCCGTCATGCTCGGCGTCACCACGGCCGTGGCCGGCGGCATGATCCGCGACGTCATCTGTAACGAGATCCCCCTGATCTTGCGCGGTGAGATCTACGCGACCGCCGCCTTCGTCGCCAGCGCGGTGCTGGTGCTGTGCGTTCGCCTGGGGTTGGGCGCTCAGGTGGCCCTCGCGCTAGCGGTGCTGTTTGGCTTCGGCGTTCGCGCTAGCGCAATCGCCTTTGGATGGTCACTGCCGCAAGCAAGACGCAGCAAAACACGCCTGTAGGCTGCCGCCAAGAGATCAGGTCGGGAGACCTCGCTCATCGTGGCGAGGCCTCCCTGGGAGATGCCGCTGCACCAGCATCTCCACTACCGCACACACACTCGGCGCCGCGACGTCCTGGATCAGGAGTGGGATCGCAACGCCCAGCCCTTTCTGCATGCGTCGTGCCAGGACTCTTACCCCTTTGGAATCAGAGCAATAGCGAGAAGCCCCGGCGATCCACGCGCACGCATGTAAGTTTCTTCGTCGATTACATAAGTGATCAGGTGTGTACTTGAGTTTATCGATGAGGCTGTCATGCCGTGAGAGATCGCACTCAAGCTCACGGACCCGGGACGTGTCGATCAACCATCCCCGCCGATCCTCGGGGCAGCCATCAGCGCAACGCAGAGCGCGCTGGTTCTCAATTCGTCATTGCACTCCGCCGCCACCAGAGCCATTCCCTTGAGACGATCGAATCAGTAAGGCAAAACAGGACGGTCAGATCTGCCCCTTAAAGACGATGCCCACGTGACATCAGACCCTACATCCCCCGCGAAGTCCCCTCGCGCCATCTATCGACGGATCACTCTCGCCTACCTGTTGGCGCTGGGCCTCACGGCTGCCGCCGCTAGCACGGTCTTCGCTAGCGTCCACGTCCTGATTATGTCGCAGGACGAAAGTGCACGCCTAATCAACGTCAGCGGTCGTCAGAGAATGCTCTCGCAGCAGATCACACTTCTCACGCGAGAAACCGTCAACGCGATCGGCTCGAGTGAGCGGACTCAATCGGAAACTCTCCTCCGTGAGGCCTTAGGAGAATTTCACACCAATCATCTGGTGCTGTCGCACGAGCACGGTCTGCCCGGGACACAGACTCAACACTCCGACGCCCTGCGTGACATCTACGAGGGTGAAAACTCACTCAACGCGTACATTGCTTGGTTCGAGGGTGAGATCGAGCAGCTGCTTGCCGCCTCTTTGGTCGATACAGCGACAGCTAGTCGCCTGGACGCCCTCTCCCGATTCGCCCGCACCACTCTGCTGACGAGGCTGAACGATGTCGTAGATCAACACGAGAGCGAGTCTCACGCCCGAGTGCGTACGATTCTGCTAGCAGACATCGCTATCTTCGCCCTCACCATGACCCTGTTGATCTGCGAGGCGCTCTTCATCTTCCGCCCCATGGCTCGCGATGTTGCTGAGCGCACACAGTTGCTGCAAACGACCCGTGATCAGCTCGATCACCAAGCCAACCACGATGAGCTTACGGGCCTACCCAACCGACGCTTTCTTCGGAGCGTAGCGAACGAGCAGTTTAGAGCCGGCAAGCCCCAGGCGGTCATGCAAATCGATCTTGACGGTTTCAAGCAAGTCAACGATGTGCTCGGCCATGCCGCTGGTGATGCGCTCTTGCGTGAAGTGGCATCACGCATGCAACGCTCCCTGCGTGAGTCTGACTGTGTAGCACGGGCAGGGGGTGATGAGTTCGTTGTCGTGCTCTCGCAGATGGAGCACGAGGACGATCACGCGTTGGTGGCGGAACGGCTAATCCAGCGTGTATCTGAGCCCATCACCGTCGCCGGGCGTGCGGTGGAGGTGGGGGCGAGTATCGGTATCGCGTTGGCCGGGAACCGCGATCTGCCGTTCTACGAGCTACTCGGTGAAGCGGACGTCGCCCTGTACGAAGCGAAGCACGGCGGCAAGGGAACTTGGCGAGTCTATCGACCGGAGGGCGTGCACGAGAGCACCTCATCACCCCAACTCGCCGAACCGCCGACCGACTCCGGGCACAGACAGCGATCAGCTGCGCTCGCGTCTTCGGCGTAGGAAGCTCTTGAGGCTCGAACCCGATACGCAGCGAATACGTCTGCGCGACCGCCGCCCTAGGTGAGCACTGTCGAAACACCGAGCAGGCCGCTCGGTTCAGGTCGGCGCTAGCATAGGTGTCGCCCTCGCCTGCGGCCGCGAGCTGCCCTTCAATGAGCTCCTGGGGGAGGCCGATGTGGCGCTTTATGGGGTGAAGCGACGGGGCAAGGCTACCTGGGAGGTCTACCGCGCCGAAGGCGTTTGTGGCGCCAAGTCTTCTCCGCCTGGCGCACACGTTGATGCGACGGAGAACTTGATCCTGGCGGTACCAGCCCAGCCGAGCTGAGCGCGCTGACGTCTCGCCTATCGCAGCAGGCGCCGCGCCACGTCCACCAGTCCGTCCGCGTAGCGATCCGCATCGATCTCGCGCGCACGCCACTTCCAGGGCTTCAGGTAACCGTCCTGGATCAGGGCCATCAGCGAGCTCGCCGCAAACTCCGGCAGGTCCGCCCGAAACTGCCCCTGCGCCTGGCCGCGCACGATGATGTCCTGCAGGTGATCGCAGATGCGCAACTCGATGTTCTTGGTCTCATCCTGCTGCGGTCGCGGCAGGCTGCGGGTCTCGAAGTAAAGGAAGCTGAACCAGGGCTGCAGCAGCTGGGTCGCGTAGACCTGCTGGCGCAGGGCCGTCTCCATCGCCTCCACCGGATCCTCTATCGCGGCCACCGCGTCGATCAGCTCCTGGCAGAGCGCTTCGACCAGGGCCTTGGCCATGAGCACGATGTCCTCCTTGCTGGAGAGACACGAGTAGAGGCCGCCCATGCTGATGCCCGTCTCCGAGGAGAGCTGGCGCAGGGACATGGCCTGGAAGCCGATCTGATTGGAGAGCTTGAAGGTGGCCGAGAAGATCTTCTCGAGGTTGCTAACGGCGAACTTCGCCTTCTTCGTGCGCAGCTGATCGCCGTGGCGGGCGAAGATCACCTCGTAGAGGGCGCGCCCCCGGTAGGGGAAGGCGCGCTTGAAGGAGGCGAAGTCCCCGGCCGGCAGCGGCCCATTCGCCGCGAGCAGGGGCGGGGAAGACGGCGAGCCCGTGGCGGGCTCGCCGTCGCCGACAGTCGATGGATCGGGCGTGCTCAACTGGCCTCAGCGAGCGACGCGCCGTCGCGACCGCCGGTGCCAGCGGTCAGATCGCGGGAGGCTTCGATCTCCTCCAGCGACGCGAAGTGATCCACGTGCACGATCTCCATCACCCGCTCCAGATGGCCACGCAGGCCCGACGCTTCCTCGGCGGTCAGAATGCCTGCCTCGGCGGCGGAGGTCACCATGTCGAGGGGCATGGCGCGCGGGATCTCGCCGTGCTTGGCGGCGCGGGTGACGCGACGCTTCAGCTCGGAGAACTTCGGCGCTTCCAGGAACACGGCGTTGACGAAGCCGAGCGGGTTGCCCGGCGTGACGTCGAGCACGGCGCCCTGGATCAGGGACTCACGGGTGGCCGTGGGCGTGGCGACGAGCTTGGCCACCCGACGCGACAGGCGATCGGACGGCGCACGGGTCTTCACGCCCCACGGGTGGGTGACCATGCGCAGGCCCATGGCGATGGGACGCACGGGGAAGTTCGCGAGCACCTCGTCGAAGGCCGTGAGGTAGCGATCGATCAGGTAATCGAGGGACCACTGCACGGACGGCAGCTCTTCCTCGGGACAGCCCGCATCCTCGTAGTCCTTGATCACCATCGACGCCAGGTAGAGGTTGCTCAACAGGTCGCCCAGGCGAGCCGACAGCATCTCCATGAACTTCAAGCGCCCCTGGAGCGTGAGCATCGCGACGTCCGCCGTCAGGGCGAAGTTGGCGCTCATGCGGTTGAGCTTGCCGTAGTACTCGCCCAGCGGACCCTCGTTCGGCGAGCCCTGCAGGCGACCGCCCGTGAGGCCCATGACCAGCGAGCGGGCCGCGTTGGTCAGGGTGAAGCCGACGTGGTCGAAGAACACCTTGTCGAAGGCGTCGAGGGTCTTGGCGCTGTCCTTCTGCCCCGCGAGCTGCATTTCCTGCAGCACGTAGGGATGGCTGCGGGTGGCGCCCTGGCCGAAGATCATGAGGTTGCGGGTCATGATGTTGGCCCCCTCCACCGTGATGGCGATGGGAATGCCGCCGAAGTAATCGGCTAGGTAGTTCTTCGGCCCGCGGATCACGGCCTTACCGCCATGGATGTCCATGGCATCGGTCAGGGCGATGCGGGCAAGCTCCGTGCAGTGGTACTTCAGGATGGCAGACGCCACGCTCGGCTTCTCGCCCTTGTCCAGGGAGACCGCCGTTTGCATGCGTGCCGCCCGCGCGATGCGCGAGAGGCCCGCGATGCGTGCCAGCGGCGCCTGCACGCCTTCGAACTTCGAGATGGGCAGGCCGAACTGCTCGCGCAGCGCCGCGTAAGCCGAAGTACCGGCGAGGGCGCGCTGGGCGATGCCGCTCGCGCCCGAGGGCAAGCTGATGCAGCGGCCCACGGAGAGGCAGTTGACCAGCATGGTCCAGCCCTTACCGGCCATCTCCGCCCCGCCGATGATCTGCGTGAGCGGGATGAACACGTCCTTACCGAAGATCGGGCCGTTGAAGAAGTTATCGCCGCAGGGCATGTGGCGACGGCCGATGTCCATGCCCTCGAGGTCGCGGGGCAGGAGGGCGCAGGTGATGCCGTAGTCCTTGGTGTCGCCGAGCAGGCCGTCTGGATCCTGCATGCGGAAGGCGAGGCCTACCAGCGTCGCGATCGGCGCCAGGGTGATGTAGCGCTTGGAGAAGTTCAGGCGCAGGCCGAGCACTTCCTCACCTTCCCACATGCCGCGACAGACCACGCCCGTGTCGGGCAGGGAGGTAGCGTCGGAGCCGGCCGTGGGGCCCGTGAGGGCGAAGCAAGGAATCTCCTCGCCGGTGGCGAGGCGCGGCAGGTAGTGGTTCTTCTGCTCTTCCGTGCCGTACTTCAGCAGCAGCTCGCCGGGGCCCAAGGAGTTGGGCACGGTGACGAGGTTGGCGACGGCGTTACCGCAGGCCTGCAGACGCGCGACCACCTCGGTCTGCGCGACAGCGGAGAGTTCGAGGCCGCCGTAGCGCTTAGGAATGATCATGCCGAAGAAGCGTTCGCGACGGAGCACGTCCATGATCGGCTCGGGCACTTCGCTCCAATCGCGGTTCAGCTTCCAGGGCTCGGAGAGGGCGCACACCTCCTTCACGGGGCCGTCCAGGAAGGCCTGCTCTTCGGGCGAGAACTCCGCCTTGCCGTACTTGAGCAGCTTGTCCCAATCGGGGCGACCGGAGAACAGCTCGCCGTCCCACCACACGGTGCCCGCGTCGATCGCTTCGCGCTCCGTGTCCGAGATGCCCGGCAGCGCCTTGCGGTACCAGCGGAACAGAGGCTTGGTGAGCAGCGCCTTGCGCAGGGGGCGCGCTGCTAGCACCGCCAGCGCCAACGCGACCGCGCCGTAAACCACCACGATGGGCGTGATGCCACCGGAAAACAGAGCAGCGCCCACGGTGAGGGCGGCCAAGGTGCCCGCCGCGACGGCGGTGGTGGCGCCGAGGGCGGCGAGCAGAACGCCAGCTCCCAGCAGCACGAGCAGGGCGATGAGGATCGTCATGCGTTGTTCTCCTCCGGGGCCGTTTCGGTCCCCGCTACAGAGCCGGCCCCGAAGCCGTGGCGGCCGGGGCACCCAAAAACGAGCGGACGCTCGCTTTCATTTGAGTCTACGGGAGCCACCCTCGCGGGTAAAGGAAATCCGCTCTTTTAGCTTCTATTCCATACATTTCAACGAGTTAAGGGAACATGGCGTTGCCCATAAGGCATGGCTCAGCAGCGGGGATGAACATCCCTTGTCTGCGGCAGCGCAACATGGGCCGCCTCGCACCGTCAGATCCTTCGACGTGATCGCGAATATCTGATCACGGGAGCGCTGCGATTGGCGCCGGTCGCGTGCCCCGCCACACCCCCTTACACAACCGGAGAACACGACCATGATGCTCAACGACACCATCAACCACCGGCTGCCACGCGCCGTGCCCACCGCCGCACTGCTCATCGTCGCCCTGGGCGCCACACCCTCAGCCTTCGCGGTGGGTGACGGCTCACCCTTCCTCGTGGACGAGAGCGCCGTGCCCGAAGCCCGCGCCAACATGCTCGAGGCCGACAGCCTCGACTTCACCTACCACGCCTGCACGCAGTTCCCGCAGGCTCGCCGCTACCAGGAGCGCGGCTACCTGTGGTTCTCCTCCTACCAGGACGACACCGCCGTGGTGCCCTCTCAGCTGAACGGCATCGACGTCAGCGACTACGCCATGTACATGACCTACGACTATCGAGGCCGCCAGGTGGGTAACGTCCAGGGCACGCCGAGTGGCAGCCGCTTGAACTACCTGGCCATCCCCAACGGCGCCGTCACCGAGATGATCCTCGATCCGCTGCAGGACACGGTGATCGAGATCGTGGACTGCACCGTGCGCATCAGCGGCGACACCGACGACCTCCTCGTGGGCGTCTCCACCGCGCTTTCCTACGGCGAGAAGAGCGAGACCGACGGCGTCGCCAACGGTGATGTCGAACTGCACTGGGCCAACTGGCTGTTCACTGACTTCGGCCGGGCGCTGTTCGGCAATCCGTCCGAATTCAACTTCCTCGTGATGAACGGCAACGTCACCCAGTTGAACGAATTCCTCGGCCAATTCCATGAACCCGAGGGCTCCGGCAACGTGTTCTGGACCGCGCAGGATCCGAAGGGCGACTGAGCACGAACGATCGCGGACGGTGCCGCAGCGCACCGTCCGCAGTTGCACCGCTCGCGCGCCCTTAGGTCTACAATCGAGGGCAGGTCCTTAAGCGAAGTAAGCCACGGGAGCGTGCCCATGCGATTGGTGAAACATCTGCTGGCAGACAAGGGAGACGAGATCGTCTCCGTGACGCCGGACAACACGGTGCTCGACGCCATCAAACTCATGGCGGAGAAGAGCATCGGCGCCCTCCTCGTGCTCGAGGACGGCAAGCTCGCCGGCATCGTGTCGGAGCGCGACTACGCCCGTAAGGTGATCCTCCTCGGCCGCGCCTCCGACGCGACCCCCGTCCGCGACATCATGACCGCCGACGTCATCACCGCGCGCAGCGATGACTCCGTGCGCAAGTGCATGAACACCATGACCGAGCACCGCTTCCGCCACCTGCCCGTGATGGATGACGAACTGCTCGGTGTGATCTCCATCGGCGACCTGGTGGCCGCGATCATCGCCGACCAACAAGAAGAGATCGCTCAACTCGAACAGTACATCAGCAGCTAACGATTCCCGTGATTCCTCAGTTCACCGACCAAGAAGCGCGGCTGATCGGCTGCCTGATCGAGAAGTCGATCACCACCCCCGACCAGTACCCGCTCACCCTCAACGCGCTGGTCAACGCGTGCAATCAGAAGTCCTCCCGTGAGCCCGTCATGTCCCTCACCCAGGGCGAGGTGGAGCATGCGGCGCGGGCCCTCGAAGATCGACACTTGCTCACGCGCCAGGAAAACCTGCGCAGCAACAGTCGCGTCGACAAGTACTCGCACCGCTTCTGCAACACGCGCTACAGCACCCTGCAGCTCGATGAAGGCGAGGTGGCCGTCATGTGCCTCCTGCTCCTGCGTGGCCCGCAAACGCCGGGGGAGCTGCGCACGCGCAGCGCGCGCTTGCACACCTTCGATGACAACGGCGCCGTGGTGAGCAGCCTCACGGGGCTGATCGAGCGTGATCCGGATCCGCTGGTGGTCAAGCTTCCGCGCCGGGCGGGACGCAAGGACGCGGAGTACATGCACCTGCTGTGCGGCCCGATCGATGTCGAGGCCTACGAAGCCCAAGCACCGGCGCCGGGCTCGAGCGGGGGCAGCGCCGCCTCACGGGCGGAGCTCGAAGAACGGGTGACCCGCTTGGAGGAAGACGTCGCGCGCCTGAAGGCCTTGATCGAGGAGCGCTAGTGCCCCGTCACGTTAGTCCGTTGAAGAATACGCACGGGGCTTTTTGTTCCTGAGTGCGGCGCGACGACGAGCGTGGCAGGCCCCACGGGGAGGAGGAGCAACGTGCTCAGGGGCAAAAAGCCCCGTGCGTATTCTTCGACGAACTAACGTGACAGGGCACTACCGCGCTTCCTTGACGCCGAGGCGCTCCTGCATCAGGGGGCTGGTCGTGGTGTACTGCAGACGAACCTTCTCATCAGGTGCCACGATCGCCTTGATCGCGAAGGCCGCGAGGGCCGCCTCGTGGAAGCCGCTCAAGATCAGCTTCTTCTTGCCCGGGTACTGGTTGATGTCGCCCACCGCGAAGATCCCCGGCGCGCTGGTCTGGAACTTCTCCGTGTCCACGGGGATGGTGTTGCGATGAAGGTTCAAACCCCAGTTGGCGATGGGCCCCAAGGCGGGACGTAAGCCCCAGAACACCAACACCTGATCGGCCGGCACCTCGTGCATCTCGCCCGCGAGGTCACGCACCTCCAAGCCCGTGAGCACACCGTCGCTCTCACGCAGGGCCGTGGCGGCGCCGATCAGCGAGCGCATATCACCGGCCTCGCAATGCGCCTGCATCTTGGCCACGGAGGCGGGCTGCGCCCGGTACTCCTCGCGACGGTGGATCAGGGTCATGCTCGCAGCCCGCTCGCGCAGCTCCAGGGTCCAGTCGAGGGCCGAATCGCCACCGCCCATGACCACCAAGTGCTTGCCCGCGTACTGATCGGGATTGCTGACCTTGTAATGGATCTGCTCACCTTCGTAGCGATCCGCCCCCTCCACGCGCAGCTTGCGCGGCTGGAAGGAGCCCACGCCGCCCGCGATGATCACGGTCTTGGCCATGAAGGTGGTGCCCGCGCTGGTGACGACGCGAAAGCCCTCGCCCTCCCCCAGGGGCTCCACCACCTGCACCTCCTGGCCGAGGTGGAAGGTGGGATCGAAGGGCGCGATCTGCTCCATCAGGCGATCGATCAGCTCCTGGGCGCCCACGATGGGCAGGGCCGGGATGTCGTAGATTGGCTTGTCCGGATAGAGCTCCGTGCACTGGCCGCCGGGCGCCCGCAGGGCATCCACCAGATGCGCCTTGAGGCCCAGAAGGCCGAGTTCGAACACCTGAAACAGGCCACAGGGGCCGGCGCCGACGATCAGCACGTCGGTCTCGATGGGCGTGGTGGTGGCGTCAGTCACGGTCGGAGCGTCCTAAGGGTCGGCGGCGGGCAGGGACCGGCAGGATAGTGCCTGACGATCTACCCTGCAATTCGCCGCACCGCCGCTCGCCGCGGCTAGACGTACATCCAGGAGAACATGCGCCGCAGCTCCTCCTCGCCCACGGGCTCGTTACCCGTTGTCAGGCGCAACGACCCGGCCGCGGGATCCGAGCACAGCACCACCGGACGCTCATTGCGAAGCATGTCGACGATACGGTCGTAGGCCGAGGTGGGCAGCGTCGCCAGGACCACCCCGGTGTCCTCCTGCACCGACGCTGGTACCTGCGACTTCGCATCGGCGCGAAAGGCGATCGCGGCGAGCAACTCGCGGCGTTCTCCGTAGAGGTAAAGGGTGGCGTCCGGCCCCGCCTCGGCACCGCCGAGCGATAGCCCGCACTCGTACTGTTTGATGTGATGGTTGGATGCACCCATGGGTCGACTCCTGCGCACTTGCGCGATGGGCGGTCGGCACCAGCCGGCGTCGCTCCGCGTTTGCACCGATCTCGACCGCCTCACACGACGCAGGCGTCGAGCACACCTCCATTGTATCGCTCCGGCCACAAGGCGCGGCTGGGGTAATCCACGATACGAACCGATGCTCCCGAGAGCGCATACTCGGGAGGTGGACAGCGCTCCCAAGCTGACGCGGCGCCTGACCCTGCCGATGCTCGTCCTGTTCGGGCTGGGCACGATGGTCGGTGCCGGCATCTACGTACTCGTGGGTGAAATCCTGGCGGTAAGCGGGGCCTTCGCGCCGTGGGCCTTCCTGCTCGCGGCGCTGGTGGCGGCGTGCACGGCGCTGAGCTACGGCCAGCTGGCTCGCCGCTTCCCCAAGAGCGCTGGCGAAGCGGTCTACGTGGAACAGGCCTTCGACCTGCCCGTCCTCACCCGCGCCACCGGCTGGGCCGTCGCCCTCACGGGACTGGTCTCCAGCGGTACCCTGGCCAAGGGATTCGCTGGGTACTTCTCGTTTTTCTTTCCCGGTACGCAAGCGCTGGCAGCGCCGGGCTTCATCATCGTCCTCGGCCTGATCGTCGCCTGGGGTATCGGGCACACCATCTGGGTGGCGATGATCATCACCGCGCTGTCCGTGCTCGGACTGCTGACGGTATTGGTGGTCTCGAGCCGCTACCTCTCGCATCTGCCGGAGCTGTTGCCCCTGCTCACGCCCAGCGCCGACGGGGCGTGGCTCGCCATCACCGCGGGCGCCTTCGTCGCCTTCTACGCGTTCATCGGCTTCGAGGACATGGTCAACGTCGCCGAGGAGACGCGCGAGCCCGAGCGCACGATGGTGCCCGCGATTCTCATCGCCCTCACCGGCGCCACGACGCTCTACCTGCTGGTCGCCCTGATGGCGGTGCTGGCCAACCAGGAACTGGCCCTCGCCGGCCATCCCGCGCCCCTCGCCGCCATGGTCGCTCACGCTGGCGCGCCGTGGCCGGCGATCATCGCCACCCTGTCGATGCTGAGCGTGAGCAACAGTGCGTTGGCCCAGCTGGTGATGGTGTCGCGGGTGGTCTACGGCATGGCCGACGGTGGCCATGCCCCCCGCTTGCTCGCCCGCATCCACCCGGTGCGCAAGACGCCGCTGCTGGCGACGGGCCTGACCGTGGCCCTGGTCGTCGCCCTCGCCGCCTGGTTCCCGCTGCTGGTGTTGGCTAAAGCCACGAGCCTGATCGTCTTGCTCGTCTTCACGATGGTCAACGTCGCCCTGATTCGCCTGCTCCTGCGCGAAGGTGCGCATGCGCGACGGCTGGCCCTACCCGCTCTGGGCGTGCTCCTGAGCGTAGGGCTGATCGCCATCAGCCTCCTGGGTGAAGTATCGGCCGGTCACTGACCTGCAGCGCTCACGGCGCGTCCGTGCCACCCGCCCCGACGAGACGTCGAACCACCACGTACAGCACCGGCGTCAGCACCAGGCCGATCACGGTCACCCCGATCATGCCGCTGAACACCGCCGTGCCGAGCACCTGGCGCATCTCCGCCCCCGCTCCGCTCGCCGTGACCAAGGGCACCACACCGAGGATGAACGCCGCCGAGGTCATGAGGATCGGTCGCAAGCGCAGGCGCGCCGCCTCGCACGCCGCCTGCAGCACCGACCGCCCCTCAGCCTCCTTCTGCCGCGCAAACTCGACGATCAGGATCGCGTTCTTGCTCGCCAGCCCCAACAGCACGACGAAACCAATCTGGGTGAGGATGTTGTTGTCCATTCCGCGCATGGTCACGCCGACCAGCGCGAACAGAATCGAGAGGGGCACGATGAGCACGATCGCAAAGGGCAGGGCCCAGCTTTCGTACTGCGCGGCGAGCACCAGCAGCACCAGGAGGATGCTGAGCGGAAACACCCAATTGCCCGCGTCACCCGCTAGCTTTTGCTGGAAGGCGATCTCGGTCCAGTCGTAGCTCAAGCCCCCTGGGAGCGCGTCCTCGGCCAAGGTCTCCAGCTTGGCGATCACCTCGCCGGAACTGTAGCCACGCGTGTTGTTGCCTTGAATCTCCGCCGCTGGATAGAGGTTGTGCCGCACCAATCGGTCCGCCCCACTGGTGAGCCTCACCTGCATCACCGAGCCCAAGGGCACCATGCGCCCCAGCTCGTTACGAGCGCGTAGCTTCATGATGTCCTCAGGGTCGAAGCGGTAGGGTGCGTCGGCCTGGGCCGTCACCCGGTACGCACGCCCGAACAGATTGAAGTCGTTGACGTAGCTGGACCCCAGGTAGATCTCCAAGGCCTCGAAGATGTTCGCGATGGGCACGCGCAGCTGTTCGGCGCGCACCCGATCGATATCGAGGTAGTACTGGGGCGTCGACAGGGAGTAGGTGCTGAACACCTGGTTCGCCTCCGGCGCCTGGTTGGCCGCACCGACCAGTTGCCAGGTGGCGTCCTCCAGCGTCTTCAGGCCCCGTCCCGTGCGATCCTGCACCATCATCTTGAAGCCGCCACCGTTACCGATACCGCGCACCGGCGGCGGCATGATCACGAACAGCTGCGCATCCTGAATCGGCGCCAACGCCGCGTACAACTCGCCCAGGAGGTTCTGCGCCGTCACGCCAGGCGCGCGCTCGGCGAAGGGCTCCATGGGCACGAAGATGGCGCCCGCATTCGAGGCGGCGCTGAAGGTGGCGCCGGAGAAGCCGACGAAGCTCACCGCGTGGGCCGCACCAGGGACTTCCAAGATGCGCTCGACGGCATCGTTGATCACCGCATCGGTTCGCTGCAGCGACGCGCCCTTCGGCAGCTCGACGGCCACGATGAGATAGCCCTGGTCCTGCTCGGGAATGAAGCCTGCAGGCGTACGCGCCAGCATGAAGAAGGTGCCCGCGAGCAACCCCAGAAACACCACGATCATCAGCACGGCCTGACGCGTGACCACACCGATGAGCCCTGCGTAGGTCTTCTCGAGGGCGTCGAACATGGCGTTGAAGACCTTGAAGACGGGGCCCAGGATCAGATCCCACAGGCCCCGTTTCTCGCCCTCCGCGCGATGCCTGAGCAGGATCGCCCCGAGGGCCGGACTCAAGGTGAGCGAGTTGAAGGCAGAGATGATGGTCGCCACGGCGATGGTCAAGGCGAACTGGCGGAAGAACTGTCCCGAGATGCCGCCGAGAAACGCGGTGGGCACGAATACCGCCGTTAGCACGAGGGCGATGGAGATCAGCGCAGCTCCCACCTCGTCCATGGTCAGCCGCGCCGCCTCCCGCGGCTCGAGCCCTGCCTCTAGGTTTCGCTCGATGTTCTCCACCACCACGATCGCATCGTCGACCACGATGCCGATGGCCAAGACCAGACCGAAGAGCGAGAGGTTGTTCAACGAGAAGCCGAAGACGGCCATCACGGCGAAGGTGCCGATCAAGGAGACGGGAATCGCCACGATGGGGATGATCGCCGCGCGCCAGGTCTGCAGGAACAGCACGATCACCAGAATCACCAAGGCTACGGCCTCGAAGATCGTGTGGTACACCGCCTCCACGGACTCCTCCACGAACTCCGTGGGGTTGTAGACGATCGTGTACTCGAGGCCCTCGGGGAACTGGTGCGACAGCTCCTCCATGGTCTCGATGATCTCATCGGCGGTCTCGATGGCGTTCGAGCCTGGCCGCTGAAAGATCGCGAGCGCCACCGCCGGCTTGTTGTCGAGGTAGCTGTTGGTGACGTAGTCCCGTGCGCCTAGTTCCACGCGGGCCACGTCGCCGAGGCGTGTGATGCGCCCGTCCTCTCCGGTCTTGACGATGACCGCACGAAACTCGTTGGCGTCGGCAAAGCGTCCCTGCGTGTTCACCGTGAACTGCTGTGCCGTCTGCAGGGGCATGGGCGGGGCGCGCAGGGCACCGCCGGCCACCTGCACGTTCTGGCCGCGCAGGGCCGCCAGCACATCGCCGGCGGTCATCTCGAGCGCCGCCAGCCGTTCAGGGTCCAACCACACGCGCATGCTGTACTCGCGTGCGCCGAACACCGTGAGGCGGCCGACGCCATCGATGCGATTGAGCACATCGCGGATCTGCAGGAAGGCGTAGTTGGAGATGTAGAGCTGATCGTAGCTCTCGTCGGGCGACAGCAGGTGTACCACCATCATCAGATCCGGCGAGCTCTTCTGGGTGACCACGCCCAGGCGCCGCACTTCTTCCGGCAAGCGCGCCTCAGCGATGGACACGCGGTTCTGCACCAACACCTGCGCCGTGTCGAGATCGGTCCCCAACTCGAACACGATGGTGAGACTCATCTGCCCATCGGTGGTGGAGGACGAGGTCATGTACAGCATGTTCTCGACGCCGTTGATCTCCTGCTCGAGGGGCGTGGCCACCGTGTCGGCGATGACTTCGGGCGTGACCCCTGGGTAGGAGGCGGTGACGACGATGGTCGGCGGCGCGATCTCCGGATACTGCGCCACCGGCAGCGCGCGGTAGGCGATGGTACCGACGATCAGCAGCAGGATGGAGAGGACCGCCGCAAAGCGCGGCCGGTCGATGAAGAAATGCCCGATCCTCACCGTGCCTCGCTCCCGACCCGACCGGCGACGGCCGGATCCAAGGGCGCGAGCTCCGTGTTCTCGACGGTCACCGGGCTGTTGCCCCGCACCCGCTGAACGCCATTGACGATCACGCGATCTTCGGGCGTGATCCCGCTGGCCACGATGCGCATATCACCTAGCGTTCGCCCTAGCTCGATGTAGCGCCGCTCCGGCAGCTCGTCCTCACTGAGGACGAAGACGAAGCGGCGCGACTGATCGGCGCCGATGGCGATCTCCGGCACCAGTAAGGCCTCGTAGGGGCCGCGACCGAGCAGTCGGATGCGCGCGAAGAGCCCGGGCGTGAGCAGCTGGTCGGCGTTGTCGAAGATGGCCCGCCCCTGAATCGTGCCCGTCGCCTGATCCACCTCGTTGTCGACGAAGTCCATGCGGCCCTCGTGGACGAAGCTCGCCTCATCCGCGAGCTTCAGTTGCACGGGGTTCGCCGTGGTGCGCGAACTCGGGCGCTTCCCCTCGCGAGCGAGGCGCGCGTACTTGAGGTAGGCGCTCTCGTCCGCCGTGAAGTAGAAATGCACGGGATCTAAGGAGACGATCGTCGTGAGCAAGGTGGCGCCGGAAGCTCCCCCGGTCACGAGGTTGCCCTCGGTCACCAGCTTGCGCCCGACGCGACCCGCGATCGGCGCGCGCACCGTGGTGAACTGCACGTCCAGGCGCGCCGACGCCACCGACGCCACGGCCGCTTCGAGCGCAGCGGTCGCCTGTTGGAACTCGGCGGAACGCGTGTCACGAAGCTCCGCAGAGCCCGCGTTGCTGCGCAGGAGGCGTTCCGCGCGATCGAGCTCGATCCGCGCCAGATCCAGGGCCGACTGAGCGCGTTTGCGCTCCGCCTCGGCAGCGTCCAACACCGCCTGATAGGGCCTGGGATCGACCACGAAGAGCGGATCGCCCTCCGCCACGAACTGCCCCTCATCGAACGCCGATGAGTCCAGATAGCCACTCACGCGGGCGCGCACCTCCACCCGATCGATCGCGGCCAGGCGCCCCGTGTACTCGTCCCAATCGACGATTTGCTCGACGAGCGGCGTGGCCACGGTGACCGCGGGCGGCGGTGGCGCCTCGCGGGAGCCGCCAGGGCCGCCCAACACATCTTCCAGGGAACACCCCGCCAGCAGCGAGCACGAGGTGATGACGAGCGCGGTGAACGAACGACGGCCGCAGGAGGCTAGCGTCGGTACAGATGGCATGGTGAGACCTCGATGAGTGCACGAGAGCAGCGAGGACACGCTACTCTCTACGTTATGACAGAGGCTACCAGTGCAAACGCGGGTTGGGTAAGTCGGGTCCAGGGCAGGGCGACCGCCTTCGTCGCCATCATCGCGATCGCCGCCACCTTAAGTGCTTGTGGCACGTCTACCTACGTCCTGCGCGAACAACCCTCGACTAATCAGGATGGCCGCGTGCGCCACCTGATCCTGCACTACACCAGCGAAGACACCGACGAATCGCTCCGCCTGCTGACGCAGCCGTCATCCAACCCTGTGAGCTCGCACTACCTGGTCGACCGCCCTGACGGTCGGCGCGGCAACGTTCGGGTCTACCGCCTGGTGCCGGAGTCTGCGCGCGCTTGGCACGCCGGGCGCAGCCATTGGTTGGGCGAGACGGCGTTGAACGCCAGTTCGATCGGGATCGAGATAGTGAACGAGTCGGCGTGCACCCCGCAGGAGACCCTCGAGGGCTGCGCCTTCACCCCGTACCCGCCGGAGCAGATCGACGCCGTGATCGCCCTGTGCCAGGAGATCCTGGCACGTCACCCGGATATCGAGCCCTGGCGCGTGCTCGCTCACTCCGATATCGCGCCCTCGCGCAGGGTGGATCCCGGCCCACAATTCCCCTGGCGGGCGCTCCACGAGGCCGGCGTCGGTGCCTGGTACGACGAGGACGCGGCCGAGCGTTGGCGCGGACGCTTCGAAGCCAATGCCCCGTCACTGCCAACACTCCAGCGCGCCCTCATCGCGTGGGGCTTCGATCTCGAGCCGACCGGAGCGCCGGACGATGCCACCCGCGACGCAGTGCGCGCCCTACAGCTACACTTCCGGCCGACCCGCCACGACGGACGCATCGACACGGACACCAGCGCCATCCTATTCGCCCTCCTCGAACGCTACCGACCCCAAACGCTGGACACCCTCAGGTAGGCGATCCCTCGCGTAAGGTGAGGGCGCTAACCACCGCTGCGCACCCCGCGGCGACGGCACACAAGGCCATGATCCAGCGGAAGGCCGCCGTGAACGCGTCCGTCACCGCTTGCGCCACCTGCACCCTCAGCGCAGCCGGTAGTGCTTCCGGCACGGGAAGGTCCGCCAACCGCCCCGCCTCGCCCAGCAGGTCGATGCGAACCGCGCCCGGCAGCGCGAGGTTTGCCAGTTGGGTGGCAAGACTGCCGCGGAACACGGTCACCGCCAACACCGTGGCGAGCGCTACCGCTAGCAAGCCCGCCAGGCGCGAGGCGGTGTTGTTGATGCCAGAGGCAACGCCCGCCGACTCGTCGTCCACCGCCGCCATCACCGCTGCCGTGAGCGGTGCGACACTCAACGCCATCCCCACGCCGAGCGCGGTCACCCCAGGCAACACGCCCCACACGAACCCACCCTCGGCACCGCTCGCGGCGAGCAAACCCAAGCCCACGCCGGCCAGGACAGGCCCCGCGACCAGCAAGGTTCGCGTGCCTAAGCGTCCCATCAGGCGCCCGGCGGCACCGGATCCGAAGCCGATGATCAAGGTGAACGGCAGCAAAGCCGCCCCCGCCTGAGTCGCGCTGTACCCCAGCCCCTGAATGAGCTGAAACGGCAGGAAGTACAGCGCCGCGCCGAGACCTGCGTAGAGCAAGGCAGTCACCAGATTGGCACCGACGAAGGCACGGTTGGCGAGCAAGGCCGGTGGCAGCATCGGCGCCGATGCTCGGCGCTGACGTCGCCAGAACGCCACCAGCAACATACCCCCGAGCCCAGCGGTGACCACCTCGACTGAGCCGCCGGCACCCTCAGCTGCGCGCGTCAGACTGAGCAGCGCCAGCCCGAGCCCAAGCACCAGCAGTGCTGCGCTCAGCCAGTCGATCGTTTGGTTGGAGGCGGGGCGTGCGGGCGGCACCCGCAGCAGGGTCACGGCGATCGCGGCGCAGGCGACGGGCACGACCACCAGGAACACCGATCGCCACCCGAGTTCATCCACCAGCACGCCACCGAGCACGGGGCCTGCGGCCGTGGTCAGCGCCGCCGCCCCAGCCCAGCGACCGATGGCTTCGGCACGGGCATCCACCGGGTAGTGCACACTGATCAGCGCCAGACTGTTGGGCACGAGCAAAGCACCGCCCAGGCCTTGCAGCGCGCGCGCAGCTAACAGGATCGAGAAGCTCGGCGCGAGCGCGCACAGGATCGCACCCACGCTGAAGAGGACCGTCCCGAGCACGAACACGCGTCGCAGCCCGAAGCGATCACCGGCGATTCCCCCGGGCAACATGCAGGCCCCTAGCAGTAGGAGATAGCCGTTGGACACCCACTGCAGGGCCATCGAGTCGACGCCGAACCAGGCCTGGATGCGGGGCAGCGCAAGGCCGACCACGGACCCTTCCACGAACGCGATACTGGAGCCGAGGATCGCGGCCAGTAGCACCCAACCACGGCGCTCACGAGGGCAGTCCTCACCCGCCGCCGCCGGCGAACAGGCGACCTGCGCGCGGACCGCCTCGCAGGGACGCGGGGAACCCTCGACCAACGACACGAGCTAGTTCAGCGCACTTGGGCTTGCAGGGACTCGGTCTGCGCGGCGCGCTCGAACACGGTGGTGACGGCACCGTCCAGGCGCTTGCGGATCTGCTCCAACCACGGCAGGTGCTCGGGCTTCATGGTGCAAAAGCGCAGGCACAGAATCGTCTCTTCGTCCTGCCAGTCCGTCACCGCCTCGGCGCGAAGGGCGAGGGCCCGCGGCACGCGCACCACCGCGAGGTGCAGGTCGCAGGCCGCCGCTTCGTCGAAGATCTCCTGGGCCAGCGTGGAACTCTCCGCGGCCGTCGGCGACTTGACCGCCACCACTAGCAGATCCAGCTCGGGCGCGAAGATCGGCGCCAGACGCGGATGCTGTTGGCAATGCTTGTACAAGCGTCGAGCGGCGGACAGACAGGCCTCCAACCCGCACGCGAAGTCGCCCTCGCGCTCCAACGGCATGGCGCGCATGGTGGTCCAGAGGGCAACGGCGGCAGCGCCGGCCCGGGAGCACTCCAGGGAGATTTCGCCGAGGTGTAGTTCGTCGGAACTGAAATAGGTGTAGGGCGAGTCGTGGCGGTAGTGGCGCCCCACCGTAGGATCACGAAACAGCACACAGCCACAGCCGTAAGGTTGCAGACCGTGCTTGTGCGGATCGATCACCACCGAGTCGACCGCGCGGATCGCATCGAAGGCGGCTCGCGCGTAGGCGCTGATGCCGTCGGCGAGCGTGAAGTAGCCCCCGTAGGCGGCGTCGACGTGGATCCGGAAGCCGTAGCGCTCGCGCAGCGCCAGCACGGCTGGCAAGGGATCTATGGCGCCGGCCGCAGTGGTACCGAGCGTCACCACCACCGTATCGATGGTCTGCGAGGCGGCCTCCAGGGCGCGCTCGAGCGACGGAATCGACATGCGTCCCGCAGCGTCCACATCGATCTTCACGAAGGGGCGATCGAGCACGCTGCTCAGGCGCTCGTGCGTGTAATGCGCTTGCGCCGACGCCGCGACCGCGCCCGCGACGCCATGACGGCTTCGCGATTCCTCGCGAGCGACCCAGAGGGCCTCGAAGTTCGCCATCGTGCCGCCACCGCAGAGGTGGCCAAGATGCTCATCCCAACCGAACATATTTGCTAGGCCCGCCACCGCCTCGCGCTCCATGCGCGAACTGGCGCGCCCCCCATCGAGGGCGTGATTGTTCGGATTGAGGCACATGGCGAGCGCGTAGGCATTGCGCGCCAGCGGGTGGGGTGGCTTGAGCATCTGCCCTACGTAGAGCGGATGATGGTAGGGATAATTGTCCTGCAGCCGTTCCGCCGCTTCGAGCAGCGCGTCCTGCTCGTATTTGGCGAGGCCCGTAGACGCTACGCTCGGTAAGTGGACAAATCCTTCTGCCAGCAGTTCCTTCGCGCGGGCGAGGAAATCCGGTTGCTCAGGCGTTGCTCTTTCCACTCGTCCCCCTGTGCGGTCACGGCGCGCGCTCCGGTGGCCAGACATCGATTCCGTCGAAGGGGCGCAACGCCGTGCGATCCACCTCGTCGAGCCGAGCGCGAAGCGCTAGCGCGCGTTGCTCGCTGGCCGGATGGGTGGACAAGAACTCGGCCTGCCCAGCGCCCTTCTCCCGCGCCAGTGTGTCGAAGAAGCTGGCCATCCCGTCCGGATCGACGCCGACACTCACGAGGCGATCGAACCCCGTTAGATCCGCCTGGCGTTCCGCGTCCCGCGAGAACTTGAGGCCGATCAACCGCTGGCCCGCCTCGCCGGCCAACGTGGCACTGGTGTCCCCGGTGATCAGCGTGACCACGAGGGCCAGCCCCGCCTCCTTCACAACGCCGCGCAAGCCGTGGCGGAGCTCCACGTGCTGGATCTCGTGGGCCAGCACGCCGGCCGCTTCCTCAACGTTTGCCGCAGCGTCCAGGAGGCCATCGTTCACCACGATCACCCCCCCTGGCAAGGCATAGGCGTTGATCTGCGAATCGTTTGCGATGTACAGCGTGTAGTCATAAGCGGCGTCGTGCGCGAGCAGGCGATCGAGCACACCCGTGATCACACGATGACGATTTCCTGTGCGTCGCAAATTGGGATCGGCATCGAAGTCCTCGATGTAACGGCGGGCGAGCGCAAGCTCCTGAGAAATAGGGATTCGGTCGACGATGACGCCGGCCAGCTTGTCGATGTGCAACACGAACGCCATTAGCAGGACCAGCGGCAGGGCGATGAACAGGCCCACGGTGGTGAGCCCCGCCCGCCGCTTCAGGGCCTGGCGCTGATCGTAGCGACGAACCTCATCTTGGTCGGCCCGGAGGCTCTGCGGCAGCGCATGCAATACGTGTTTTGCGCAATCCGGGTCCAGCACGTGGCAGGCGTAGGCGGGGTGATCCGGGTGCTCGAGATCGCGCCAGGCGAGCTCCAGGCCCCGCTCATCGAAGCCCACTCGGCGCAGGGTGAGCAGGTTCGCCTCGATGCGCCTGGTGGCCCCGCCTTCGGCCCGACGCAAGAGGATGCCATCGCCCGCCACCGCCACCGTCGCCGCCTCGCCTGCGGGCGGCAGGTCCGGGCCGAACAGCAGGCAGGAGACGGCGGACGAGGCGTCGTCCATCAGAAGTTGTCGCCGTCGAGCAGGCCTCCGATGCCGCCGAGGATCGAGCCCTCACCCTTGGTAGCGCCACCGGTCTGCGGCGCGTAGGCCAGCATGCGGCCGGCGAGGCGAGAGATCGGCAGGGACTGCAGCCACACGGTGCCGGGCCCGCGCAGGGTGGCGAAGAACAGACCCTCACCGCCGAAGACCGCCGACTTCAGCTTGCCCACGTACTCGATATCGAAGGAGACGCTCGGCTGATACGCCACCACGCAGCCCGTATCACAACGCAGCACCTCGCCGGGGCCGAGTTCGCGCTTGGCCAGGGTGCCGCCGGCGTGGACGAAGGCCATGCCGTCGCCGTCCAGGCGCTGCATGATGAAGCCTTCACCGCCGAACAGGGCCGTGCCGATCTTGCGCTGGAAGGCGATACCTAGGGAGACCCCGCGTGCCGCACACAGAAAGGCATCCTTCTGACAGATGAAGGTGCCGCCCATCTGCCCCAGATCGATCGGGATGATCTTGCCCGGATAGGGAGCGGCAAAGCCCACTTTGCGCTTCATGCTGGATTCGTTGTGGTAGATGGTCGTGAACAGCGACTCGCCGGTGATCAGGCGCTTGCCCGCCCCCATCAGCTTGTCCATCAGCCCACCGCTCTGCGACTGCTGGGAGCCGTCGCCAAACACCGTGTCCATCTGCACACCGTCTTCCATCATCATCATGGCGCCGGCCTCGCCGATGGCAGCCTCGCCGGGATCGAGCTCGATCTCCACGAACTGCATGTCGTCGCCGAAGATTTCGAAATCGATAACATCCATTGACATGGGCATTTCCCCTTTAGCTAACGAGAATAAAAGGTCAGGCGCTGGCTTGAGCCTGGAGCGCCTTGGACTGCTGTAGTTGTTGGACTACGTATCGGATCACGTGTGAGTTGCGCGCCACCTGGCGATGGCCGAGCCCGGTGGTGGTGTAGAGCTCGGCGTGGCCGAGGGCGCTCGCCAGGGCTTCCCCATCGGCGTAGGGCACCTCTTCATCACGGGTATCGTGCACCACCAGTAGTGACTGAGATGCGCCGGCGAGGGCTTTGGCCGCATCGAAGCACTCGAGGGCCACGCCCGTACGCTCTTCGATCAAGCTCACCACGTCCTCGAACAGGGCCGGACGCAGGGAGAGGATCTGCGCGTAGCGGTGGGTGAGTGACTGCACACTGAGGGGCGCCGCGATCAGCACCAAACGCTCCGCCTGCAAGGGGGCGTCCAGGCCGACGGCACCCACGGCCAGGGCCGCGCACAGGCCGCCGAAGGAATGCCCGATCACGGCGGCCACGGGCTCGCGCGAGGCCAGCATCTGCATGGCACGTGAGTAGTCGATCGCGGTGAGCTCGCCGCCCTCGGATTCGCCGTGCGCCGGCGCGTCGACGCCGACCACATCGTAGCCCGCCGCGTGCAGCGGTCCGATCCAGTCGGCGAGGCGCCCGACGCAGGACTCCCACCCGTGGGCCAGCATGACCAGCGGCCGCACCTGCGCTGGATCGGCATCGGGTGAAGACCAGCGATAGGTCACCACCGCGTTCTCCTCCCGCCCGGGCAGACGCATGGTCCTACGCTCGGCGCTCGCCAAGAGCGGGCCGTGGCGCGGCGCCGGGGGACTGCGCTTGGTCGGCGAGCAAAAGATCCTTAGCGCCTGGCGTCGCGCCCGGTTGGGCGCCACCCGATGCAGGCTGTTGAGCCAGAGACTGACGATACTGATCAGCAGCGCGCGCGGCAGCTTCATCCGCGCCAGCTCCCGAGCACCTCGTGAATGCGGCGGAATACGTCTTCGAGCATCTCCCGGTCGGGCAACAGGGTGATGCGCAGGTGATCGCGTTGGGGGAAATTGAAGCTCGAGCCCGGCACCACCAGCACGTGCTGCTGCTCCAGTAGCTCCATGGCGAAGGCCTCGTCGTCGAAGCTCGGCACCACATCGTCGCGCACGCGAAGGAAGGCGTAGATGGCCCCGGCCGGCGCTTGAATATCCAACGCATCGCTGGCGGACACAGCCTCGATCACCGCCTGGCGACTCTCGTACAAACGCCCGCCGGGCGCGGTGAGCTGGTGAATGCTCTGGTGTCCCCCTAAGGCGGTTTGCACGGCCCACTGCCCCGGCACGTTGCTGCACAGGCGCAAGCTCGCCAAGGTCTCCATCGCCTCCAGGTAGTGTGCGGCACCGTCGCGGTTGCCGCTGAGGGCCACCCAACCAACGCGATAGCCACACGCCCGATACACCTTCGACAGGCCGCTGTAGGTGGCGCACAGCGTGTCGCGCACCAGGGTGGCCATCGGCACGAACTGCGCATCGCCGTAGACGATCTGGTCGTACACCTCGTCACACATCAGCACGAGATGGTGACGCTCGGCCAGGGCCGCCAGCTGCTCGAGGGTCTCGCGCGAGTACACCGCGCCGCTGGGGTTGTTGGGGTTGATCACCACCATGGCGCGCGTACGCGGCGTGATCAACGCCTCGAGTTCGCTCGCGTCGGGCTCGAAGCCTCGCTCCGGCCGACAGGGGTAGTGCACGGCACGGCCACCGTTGAGGTTCACTGCCGCGGTCCACAGGGGATAGTCGGGGCTCGGCACCAGCACCTCATCGCCGCTGTTGAGCATGGCGCGCAGGGTGAGGTCGATCAGCTCGCTGACGCCGTTGCCCATGAAGACATCGTCCGCAGTGACATCCATCACGCCGCGATTCTGGTGCTGCAAGACCACTGCCTCGCGGGCAGGGAAGATGCCGCGCGAGGGGCAGTAGGGCTCTGCGGAGGCGAGGTTCTCCACCACCGCACGGCGCATGGTCTCCGGGGTGCGCAAGCCGAACTGGCCGGGGTTGCCGATGTTCAGGGCCAGGATCTCGTAGCCCTGGCGCTCGAGTTCGCTGGCCCGTCGCGCCAGACGACCGCGGATCTCCTAGCGTACGTTGGCGAGGACCGCTGAGCTGTGCACAGCTGGCGCGCGGGCGGAGGGGTGGGAGGTCGATTGCATTTGGATCGTGTCGATAGGTGTGCTGTTGGGCGCTAGTGCCCTGAGTTGGAAGTTCGTTGAAGACGATTCACGCGCCCTCGCGGTGCTGGCAAGGCGGAACGACGAGCCATAGCACCGCTATGGCGAGGAGTTCCAACGCCGCCAGCGCCGTGAGGCCGCCGAATATTCTTCAACGAACTTCCAACTCATGGCGCTAGTATGCGCGAGAGCGCGATGACCTGCGTGACCAACCCCCAAGTTCCTACCGCCAGACACCCATGTCAGCACTGTTCTTCGCAAGCCTCGGCCATGCCCTGATGCACATGCTCACGGCCATGTTCTTCGTGGTCGTGCTAGCCCTCGAATCCGCCTGGACCCTGCCCTACGCCCAACTACTGCCGCTATGGACCGCGGGTGCCCTGGCCGTCGGCGTGTGCGCGCTGCCGGCGGGGTGGCTGGCCGATCGTTGGAGCGCCCCCGGGATGTTGGTGGTGATGTTCTTCGGTATGGGAGCGGCCTGCCTGCTCTGCGCGAGTGCCGCCGACGGTCGGGTCATGGGCGTGGGCTTGACCCTGCTCGGGGCCTTCGCGGCGATCTACCACCCCGTCGGCATTCCGTGGCTAGTGCGCGCGGCGCGATCGGAGCGGCGCGGCCTGATCCTCGGCGCCAACGGCGTGTTCGGCGCCCTCGGCGTGGCGGCGAGCGGTGGCGTCGTCGCAGTGCTCGTCGAGCGCTGGGGCTGGCAAGCCGCCTTCATCGTGCCCGGGGCGATCAGCCTGGCCGCTGGCATCGCCATGGGTGCGATGCTCCTGGGCGGCAAGTTGCCGGAGCAGACCGCGCAACGCCAAGCGTCGCCTGCAGATCGATCGAGCACGGACGAGGGGACGTCATGGCTGCCCCTGGCGGCGCTGCTGATCGCGATGTTCGCCCTTGGTTTCATCTACCAGGCGAGTCAGGCGGTGTTCCCGAAGGTCTTCGCCGAACGGGTGACCGGCCCGAACGCGTCCGCAACGGCTGCGGGCTGGTGGATCACCGTCGTCTACGGGGTGGCGGGGATCATGCAGCTGGCGGGAGGATGGCTCGCCGATCGCGTGCCCCTGCGCCCCCTGTACGCCTCCGCAGCCCTCCTGCAGCTGCCGCTCTTGCTGCTGCTGGCCTCGCTGATGGGGATGCCGTTGGTGGTGGCCGCGACGGCGGCGGTGGTGGTCTCCGCCGGCGCCATGCCGGCCGAGAACATGTTGCTGGCCCGGCACGCACCACCGGCCCGGCACGGGCTGTTCTTCGGGCTGAAGTTCGTGCTCGCCTTCGGCAGCGCGCCGTTGGCCGTGGCCGTGGCGGCAGCGGTGGTGCGCTGGCAGGGATCGCCCGCGCCGCTATTCTTCGGCCTCGCCCTGCTCGCGCTGCTGGCGACCCTCGCCGCCTTCACCCTGCCCGCGGCGCGGACGCCGCGAGCAGCGCCGACGCCCGCCCCTGCGGCCTGACCCTCGAGGTCGGACACGGCGCGCGGGGAGCTCTAGTCGGCCTCGCCAATCTGGGTCTGGTTGAAGTTCTCGATGCCCACCTTGTCAATCAGGCCGAGCTGCGTTTCGAGCCAGTCGACGTGCTCCTCTTCCGCATCGAGGATGTGCTGGAACAGATCGCGCGTAACGTAGTCCTGGCAGTCCTCGCAGTGCTTGACGCCCTGGCGCAGGGCCGGGAGGGCGTCGTATTCGAGGGCGAGGTCACACTCCAGGATCTCTTTGGTGTTCTCACCGATCCGCAGCCTGCCCAGATCCTGCAGATTGGGGAGGCCTTCGAGAAACAGGATGCGGGCGATCAACTTGTCCGCATGCTTCATCTCGTCGATGGACTCTTCGTACTCTTTCTTACCGATCGCCTTCAGGCCCCAGTCGTCGAACATCCGGGAATGCAGGAAGTACTGGTTGATCGCCGTCAGCTCGTTCTTCAGGACTTCGTTCAGTAGTGCGATAACGCCGGCTTGCGCCTTCATCAGAACTCTTCTCCGTTGCGGATAAAAACAATTCTTATTTAGAAAACAGATAGTTACGGGTTGCTAGGAGGCGATTCTGGAGGCCCGAGCGTCGCTTTGGCAAGCGACACGGATGGCGTGCATGGGCACGCGCGCAGGCGCTCGGGCGCTGGCCGCGCCTAAGTGGCTGGGAAGGAAAGAAAGACTGGTGGAAGTGAGGCGCTGGGACCGAGGGTCAGGCGCCGGCGGAGAGGCCCGACGTCACCTTTCGGCCGGTGCGGGCCGAGCCCGCGCCCGGTACGCGGTCGCTGCCCTGGCCTTCGAGGATGGCCTCGGCGGCGCAAGAGAAGGTGCCACAGCAGCTGGCGACGCCCAACTCCTCACGCAACGCGTCCAGAGAGTCGGCGCCCGCGGCAGCGGCTTCGCGAATCTCGCGATCAGTAACGCCATTGCAGATGCAGATGTACATGGGGCTATCAAAACTTAAATGCGAATCATTGTCAATGACGTTCCCGACAATCCTCAGCATTTGACGCCCCCCTAAAGCTCCCGGCCCGCAGGCCGACATAAGGGGCATAGGT